>JAHELM010000190.1 GCA_024644185.1 Rhodospirillales bacterium
CACCATCAGCAGGCGCGACGGGTCGAGACCCAGCGCCGCCAGCCCGGGCGGATAGAGGTCATGTCGGCGCGCCAGGGCGCACCACAGCACCGCCCCGATCCCACCGGCGGCAAGACGGCCGGCCAGCCACGCCGCGAACCCGTCGGCGGCGGCACCCGACACTTCGTGCAGCGCGCCCCGGCGCAAGCCCGCCTCGCCGAGCGCCCCGTCGATCGCCGCAATGCCCAGGGACAGCGCCCCGCCCGCCCGCGCCATCGTCCCGCCACGCTCGATTCGCGCCACCGCGGCGCGCAGATGTTCGAGGGCCGCATGGCCAGGCTCGGGGATCATGACAAATCCTGATATCGATGAATGTTCTGTTTTTGTTCTATGCCTGAGCAACCCGCCATGTCAAGCCTCCCCGGCGTGACACCCCTCATCCAGATCGTGCCATCCAAATGGGGTCAGGCTTGCTTTTCTTGCATTATTACAAATACCGGCGAGGTGGCGGGAACCGTCGCTGCCTTCAGGATCTCGACCAACAATGCAAGAAAAGCAAGCCTGACCCCGTACCTGCCCCTGTGTCGACAAACCGGTGCTGGCGACGCGGCGGCGGCGCTGTTAGACTTGCCGGAACAGAGGGCGGCACGACGCAACGGGAGACAATCATGGGCAGGACGCTGGTCCTCACCTTCATCGCCGAGGACAGGCCCGGCCTGGTCGGGCGGCTGTCGGACACGGTCGCGGCACAGGGCGGAAACTGGCTGGAGAGCCGGATGGCGCATCTGGCCGAGAAATTCGCCGGCATCGCCCGCGTCGAAATCCCCGACAGCAAGGCCCAGGCGCTGCGCGACGCCCTGCTCGCCCTGGAGAAGGACGGCTTCCACCTGACCGTCGAGGAGGCGGTGGGCAAGGCGCCGCCACCGGGACAGGAATTCACCCTGGATCTGGTCGGACCGGATCATCCGGGCATCCTGCGCGACATTTCGCAATGCCTGGCGCGACACGGCGTCAGCGTCGAGGATCTGGAGACCGACATCCGCGAGGCGCCGATGACCGCGGATCTTCTGTTCTACGCCACGGCCCGCGTCCGCGCCCCGGCCGGCGTGGACGCCGACCGGCTGCGCGACGTTCTGGAAGCGATGGCCAGCGCATTGACGGTCGACGTGACCCTGGCCGAGAGCGACTGATCCAGTCCGGTTACGCCGCCGCGTCGGCGTGGAAGCGGGCGGATTTCAGAAACGCCTCGACGTCCTCCTCGCGACTTTCGAAGGCGCAGATCAGCCGTACCCCGCCCGGCCCCGCATCCGGCCAGTCATAGAACAGGAACCCGTCCCGGCGCAGCCCCTCGGACACCGCGGCGGGCAACAGCGGGAACACCTCGTTGGCCTCCACCGCATGGACCAGCCGGACGCCCGGCAGCTTCGCCAGGCCCTCGGCCAGCCGCGTCGCCATGGCATTGGCGTGGCGCGCATTGGACAGCCACAGATCGTCGGTCAGATAGGCCTCGAGCTGAGCCGACAGGAAGCGCATCTTGGAAAACAGATGACCCGCCCGCTTGCGCCGATAGGCCAGTTCGGCCGCCTTCGCCCGCAGGCTCTCGGAGAACACCACCACCGCCTCGGCCGCCAAGGCACCGTTCTTGGTGGCGCCGAAGGACAGGATATCGACCCCCGCCTTCCAGGTCGCCTCGGCCGGGCTGCAGCCCTGGCTGACCAGCGCATTGGCAAAGCGCGCCCCGTCCATGTGCAGGCCGAGATTGCGGCCCCGGCAGACCGCGGCGATGGCGGCAACCTCGTCGACGGAATAGATCGTGCCGGCCTCGGTCGCCTGGGTGATCGTCACCGCCGAAGGTTGTGCCTCGTGCACGCCGCGATGCCCGGCCCATTCCAGCCTGGCCGCCAGCTGTGCCGCGGTGAACTTGCCATGATCGCCCTCGACCGGAATCAGCTTCGCCCCGCCGGAGAAGAATTCGGGCGCACCGCATTCATCCGTGTTGACGTGGCTTTCCACATGGCACCAGACCGCGCCCCAGGCCGGGGACATCAGGGAAATTGCCAGCGAATTCGCCGCCGTTCCCGTGGACACGGGAAATACCTCGACCTCGGTCTCGAACACCTCGGCGATCCTGTCCTTGACCCGTGCCGTCACCGGATCGCTGCCATAGGGCATGGCGCGTCCGTCATTGGCGCGGATCAGCGCCTCCAGCATTTCCGGCGAAAAGCCGGCGGTATTGTCGCTGCCGAAATTCACTGCACGGTCTCCCCGGATACGAAGTCAACGGCGCCGACCCGCCGGCCGGTCGCCAGATCGAAAACCAGTATGCGTTGCGCGCCATCGGGCAGCGTCAGGCGCACCGCCATGCGCCCGTCGCCGATCGCGGTCTCGGCGACGGTCGCGCCCCTCGGCAGCGCGACCGCCACATCGGCCGGCCATTCACCGGCCGTGCCGACAGGCGCCGCCGGCGAAACCGTCACGGGTGCGTCCGTTTTCCCGAGCTTGCCGAATTTGGTCGCCATTCCCCAGACGAGAAGCGCCAGCCCCGCCACGATCAGAAAACTCATCAGAATAACGAGAGCCTTGAGTACGCGCATGGATTCGTCCAGTGTCGGCCCGCAATGCGGGACCACGAAGATATCCTGATCCACAGAATTGAAGACAGCGAGGCCGGGCAGAGGCTCGACCGCGTACTGGCCGCACGCCATCCCGTGCTTTCGCGCAGCCGCCTGAAAGCGCTGATCGAAGGCGGCCAGGTCGGCGCCGACGGCGTGACCATAACGGAGCCGTCATACCGGGTCAAACCCGGTCAGCGCTTTGCCGTGATCGTGCCCGAGGCAGAACCCGCCACGCCCGAGGGCCAGGCGATCCCGCTGGACATATTGTATGAGGATTCGACCCTGCTGGTCATCGACAAGCCGGCCGGGCTTGTGGTTCATCCGGCCCCGGGCAATCCGGATTTGACCCTGGTCAATGCGCTGATCGCGCATTGCGGCGATAGTCTTTCGGGAATCGGTGGCGTGAAGCGACCGGGCATCGTCCACCGGCTGGACAAGGACACCAGCGGCGTCATGGTGGTGGCGAAGTCCGATACGGCGCATCGCAGCCTGTCGCGGCAGTTCGAGTCACGCACCGCCGAACGCGCCTATCTGGCCCTTGTCTGGGGCATCCCGATGCCGCCTTCCGGCCGGATCGAGGGCAATATCGGCCGCGATCCCCGCAACCGCCAGAAGATGGCGGTGGTCGGCGAAGGGCGCGGCAAGCCGGCGGCGACACGGTATCGCGTGCTGCGCCGATTCGGAGAAACCGCAAGCCTGGTGGAATGCCGGCTGGAGTCCGGGCGTACACATCAGGTGCGGGTGCATATGACCTCCATCGGTCATCCGCTTGTCGGGGACCCGATTTATGGCAAGGGCAGCCGGGCACGGATTAAAGGACTGCCGGCGACCGTTGTCGACGCGATGCGGGGTTTTCCGCGCCAGGCGCTGCACGCGCGGCTTCTGGGCTTCGATCATCCGGATACCGCGGAACATCTGCGATTTGAGACCGAAATGCCGAACGACATGAAAGAACTGTGCTCGATCATGGAAAAGATATAACGGCGGCCCATATACAGCGCTCACGCCGGGCGGAGGTCACGATCCGGTGAAGGTTACACAGTTTTCATTTTCCGTTAGAATTCCGTCATATAAAAAGATCGTATCGTGCTTTTCGCCAGTGCGATATCGGGCCCCGACGAAGGGCCCACGACAAGGAGAGAGTACCGTCATGGCCACAGTTCCCAGCATTGCCATAAGCCCCGAGGGCAACCTCCAGCGCTATCTGCAGCAGATCCGGAAATTTCCGATGCTGCTGCCGGAGGAGGAATACATGCTGGCCAGGCGGTGGCAGGAGCATGAGGATTCAGAAGCCGCGCAGCGCCTGGTGACCAGCCATCTGCGCCTGGTGGCCAAGATCGCCATGGGCTATCGCGGCTACGGCCTTCCTCTCGCCGAGCTGATTTCCGAAGGCAATGTCGGCATGATGCAGGCGGTCAAGCGCTTCGATCCGGAACGCGGCTTCCGCCTGGCGACCTATGCGATGTGGTGGATCCGCGCCTCGATCCAGGAATACATCCTGCATTCCTGGTCGCTGGTGAAGATGGGCACGACCGCGGCGCAAAAGAAGCTGTTCTTCAATCTGCGCCGCCTGAAGGGCCAGTTGCAGGCGATCGAGGAGGGCGACCTGTCGCCCGAGAACGTGACCAAGATCGCCACCACCCTGGCCGTCAGCGAAACCGACGTGATCTCGATGAACCGGCGCCTGGCCGGTGCCGATCATTCGCTGAACGCGCCGCTGCGCATCGACGGCGACGGCGAGTGGCAGGACTGGCTGGTCGATGAATCCGACACCCAGGAAACCACGCTGGCCGAATCCGAGGAGATGGGCAAGCGCCGCGCCCTTCTGGTCGACGCCATGGGCACGCTGAACGAGCGCGAGCGCCACATCCTGACCGAGCGCCGCCTGCAGGACGATCCGACGACGCTGGAAGACCTGTCCAAGGTCTACGGCATCAGCCGCGAACGGGTGCGCCAGATCGAGGTCCGCGCCTTCGAGAAGCTGCAGAAGAACATCCGCAACGCCGCCCGCGAGCAGCGGCTGCCGATGGATGAACTCTGAGGCCGACCCCCATCGCCGAACTTGAACAGAACCCTCCCCCTCGTCCGGGGGAGGGTTTTTCAGTTCCCGCTCACGCCACGAAAAGCTGGCTCATGTCCTTGAAGGACTTGAATTCCAGGGCATTGCCCGACGGATCGAGGAAGAACATGGTGGCCTGTTCGCCGACCTGGCCCTTGAAACGGATATAGGGTTCGATCACGAACTGGATACCGGCTTCGCGCAGGCGGTCGGCCAGTTTGTGCCATTCGTCCCAATCCAGCACCACGCCGAAATGCGGCACCGGCACATCATGGCCGTCGACCGGATTGCGCACCGCCACCGCGTCGCGCATGGATGCGTCCAGATGGGCGACCACCTGATGGCCGTACAGGTCGAAATCCACCCAGGTCTCTGCGCTGCGGCCCTCGCGACAGCCGAGGATTTCGCCATAGAAGCGCCGGGCCTCGGCGATATCGCGGACCGGGAAGGCCAGATGGAATACGTTGCTCATTTTCTCACATCTCCATACGGGCGGGATGCGGTCCCGCGCATGCGCCGCCGACGCCGCCGATCACGGACGGCACCGGAAGACGTCGTTCTGTCATTGGTTGAGGTGTCGGTTCTTTTACCCTGCGAAAGGATCGCGAACGAGGATCGTGTCCTCGCGCTCGGGGCTGGTCGACAACATCGCCACGGGCGCCTGGATCAGTTCCTCGATACGGCGGATATACTTGACCGCGGTCGCCGGGAGATCGACCCAGGAGCGCGCGCCCTGGGTACTTTGCTGCCAGCCTTCCATCGTCTCGTAGATCGGCTCGGCCGCCGCCTGGTCGGCCATCGAGGCCGGGAAATAGTCGAATTTGCGCCCGTTCACCCGGTAGCCGATGCAGACCTTGAGTTCATCGATACCGTCCAGAACGTCGAGCTTGGTCAGCGCGATGCCATGGATGCCGCCAATTTTTACCGCCTGGCGCACCAGCACCGCGTCGAACCAGCCGCAGCGCCGCTTGCGCCCGGTCACCGTGCCGAATTCATGGCCGCGTTCGCCGAGGCGCTGGCCGATCTCGTCTTCCAGCTCGGTCGGGAACGGGCCGGAGCCGACGCGAGTCGTATAGGCCTTGGTGAT
>JAHELM010000191.1 GCA_024644185.1 Rhodospirillales bacterium
CCGGGCTGATGGACCGAATCGCCGACGCCGAGGTCAAGCGCGGTGCCGCGGCAGACCGGCTGGCCGAGGCGGAAGCCGCCCAGGCCGGGGCCGACCGCGCGCTGAAGACCGCCGAGGCCGGTCTGGCGGAGGCCCGCGAACAGCGGGTGCGGGCCGAGGCCGGGCTGGAACAGGCGGAACGCGACCGCGACGCCGCCGTCGCCCGGATCCGCGAGAAGCTGGACGTTCCGCCCGACGCGGTGCTGGAAGCCGGCGGCATCGCCGCCGACGAGGTGCTGACCGACGCCGCCGACGCGGCCTCGCGACTGGAGCGGCTGACCCGCGACCGCGACGCCATGGGCCCGGTCAATCTGCGGGCCGAGCGCGAGGCCGAGGAACTGGGCGAACAGGTCGCTTCCATGAAATCCGAACGCGACGACCTGCTGGCGGCGATCGCCCGGCTGCGGCAGGGGATCGCCGCCTTGAACCGCGAAGGGCGCGAGCGGCTGATGGCGGCCTTCGCCAAGGTCAATGCGTATTTCGAAGAGCTGTTCACCCGGCTGTTCGGCGGCGGCCGCGCGCATCTGACCCTGACCGAGACCGAGGATCCGCTGGAATCCGGCCTGGAGATCCTGGCCAGCCCGCCGGGCAAGAAGCTGACCAGCATGTCGCTGCTGTCGGGCGGCGAACAGGCGCTGACCGCGGTCGCCCTGCTGTTCGCCGTGTTCCTGACGAATCCGGCGCCGATCTGCGTGCTGGACGAGGTGGACGCGCCGCTGGACGACAGCAATGTCGACCGTTTCTGCGCCCTGGTGGAGCATATCGCGCGGGCCGGCGACACCCGGTTCCTCGTGGTGACGCATCACCGCATGACGATGGCCCGCATGGATCGCCTGTTCGGCGTCACCATGGGCGAGCCCGGCATCAGCCAGCTTGTGTCGGTCGATCTGCAACGGGCCGTGGCGCTGCGCGACTCCGCGTGACCGGCCCGGCGGCCACCCGGCCTATCGGAATCGGCGGAAAACCGTGGATTTCCGGGGCTTTTTTCGCGCTGCCGCAGTGCGGTAATCCGCCTTGACTTGACAGGGTCCCATCAGTATGGTGCCCGCGCTTTTCGGCGCGGTGCCGGTCGATCCGGAGGAGCTCGGGATGGGGGAACACGACAAGCCGCCCTCGCTCGAGGATCTGGAGACCCGGCTTCGTGCCGCGCGCGATCGCCGTCGGCCGGCAGGTTCCGGAAACGGGGCCGGCAAGGGTGGGGGTTCCGATATCGGGGCCGGCATCAGGGTGGCGGTGGATCTCGTTGCGGGCGTGGCGGTTGGAGTGGCGCTGGGGTTGATTCTCGACAACTGGCTCGGTACGAAACCCTGGATGTTGATCGTTTTCTTCATCCTCGGCTCGGCCGCCGGTTTCCTGAATCTCTACCGGACCGCCCAGCAGTTCGAGCGCGAGCGACGGGACAAAGAGGAACACGGCTCCTAGAGACGGGCCGACTTATTCAGACACGCGAGGGGCGCAGTGGCCAGTCCGCTTCATCAGTTCGAAATCCAGCCGATCGTTCCGATCGAACTCGGCGGTATCGATATCTCCATCACCAATTCGGCGCTGTGGATGGCGATTGCCGCCGTGACGGCGACGGCGGTGATGGTGCTGCCCGTGCGCCGGGGCGCGCTGATTCCCGGCCGCTGGCAGGCGCTCTCGGAAAGTTTCTACGAAATCATCGCCAACATGGTGCGCGACAACGTCGGCACCGCCGGCCGGCGGTATTTCCCCTTCGTCTTCACGCTGTTCATGTTCGTGCTGTTTGGCAACGTGCTGGGGCTGATCCCCTACACCTTTACCTATACCAGCCACATCGCCGTCACCTTCTCGCTCGCCGCCTTCATCTTCCTGGCCGTTACCGCGATCGGCATCGCCAAGCATGGGTTCCGTTTCCTGGGCCTGTTCTTCCCGCATGGCGCGCCGGCCTGGACGGCGGTGATCCTGATCCCGATCGAGCTGATTTCGTACCTGTCGCGGCCGGTCAGCCTGTCGGTCCGACTGTTCGCCAACATGACGGTCGGCCATGTGATCCTGAAGGTTCTCGGCGGGTTCGTGGTCAGCCTGGGCGCGTTCTACGCCATTCCCGGCCTGCTGCCGATGGCCGGCCTCGTCGCCGTTACGGCGCTCGAGGTCATGGTCGCGGTGATCCAGGCCTATATCTTTACGATCCTGACCTGCATCTATCTCAACGACGCCCTGCATCTGCATTGAGCGCGGGGCATTTCCCTACAACCGTCAACTCCAGAAAGGATACGAGACCATGGAGGCGGAAGCTGCAAAATTTATCGGTGCCGGCCTCGCGGCGATCGGCATGATCGGCGCCGGTATCGGCGTGGGCAATGTGTGGGCCAGCTACATCACGGCCATCGCACGGAACCCGGCCTCGAAGAATGAAATCGGCGCCAACATCTGGATTGGCTTCGCGGTTACCGAAGCCATCGCGCTGTTCGCGTTGATCGTCGCGCTGATGGCGCTGTTCGCCTAAACCGCCACCGGTTCGGCCAGGGACGGGGCATGCGGGGCGCGCAAGCGCTTCGCCCGCCCCCGTCTCGCGGCTGGCGCGGAGGGAGCAGACCATGCCGCAGTTGGAATTTCACACCTTCCCGAGCCAGATCTTCTGGCTTCTGGTGGTGTTCGTCGCGTTGTATTTCGTGATGGCCCGACTGGCCCTGCCGAAGATCGGCACGGTGCTGGAATCGCGTCGCCGAAAGATCGACGACGATCTCGAGCGGGCCTCGGCCCAGCGCGAGGAGGCGGCCGCCCTTCTGGCCGCCTATGAAAAGGCCCTGGCCAAGGCTCACGCCGAGGCCAAGTCGATCCACGCCCAGGCGCACCAGGCCATGGCCGACATGATCGCCCGCCGGCAGGCCGAGGTTGGCGCCCGCATCGCCGACGAGATTCGCGCCGCCGAACAGCGGATCCATGCCGCCAAGCAGCCGGCCATGGCCGAGCTGGAAGAGGTTTCGGCCGAGCTTGTGCAGGCGGTGGCGGACCGGATCGCCAAGGTGAAGGTCACCATGACCGACGCCAGGGCGGCGCTGAAGGCTTCCGGGCGGGAGGGTTGATCCATGGCTGAATTGTTTCACGATGCCGAAACCTGGGTCGCGATCTCGTTCGTGATCTTCGTGATGATCGCGTTCCGCCCGGCGAAGGCGGCGATCCTCGGCAAGCTCGACCAGAAGATCGCCGGCATCCGGGCCGAGATCGAGGAGGCGCAGAAACTGCGCGAGGAGGCCCAGGCCGCCCTTGCCGGGTATCAGCGCCGCCAGCGCGAGGCCCTGCAGGAGGCCGAGAAGATCATCGCCCACGCCCGCGAGGAAGCGGCCCGCGCCCAGACCCGGGCCGAGTCGGACCTGGCGGAGATGATCAAGCGGCGCGAAATTCAGGCGACCGAGAAGATCGCCCAGGCCGAAGCCGCCGCTCTGGCTGAAATCCGCAATCGGGCCGTCGAAATGGCGATCGATGCCGCCAGCCGGATCCTCGGCGAGAAGATGGCGGGCAAGGCCGGCGCGGACGCGATTTCCGCCGCCATCGAGGCGCTGCCGGGAAAGCTGCACTAAGTCGATATGCCGTGCCGTGTTACGGGAAGGCCGCCTCCGGGCGGCCTTTTTCGTCGGCGCGGTGGCGCGGCTTCATCCGTCGACCGACTCGGGATGACAGGCCCGGGATGAGGGAAACCGCCGGACCGGCGCCGAATACGCAAAAACCCCCGCGGGATCGCTCCGGCGGGGGTTTTTTCTGCCTTGCGCGGACGCCGGGAGAAGGGGGTCAGCCCTGCTCTTCGGCGAAGGTCTTGTACGTGGCCGCGTCCATCAGCTCCTTCAACTCGGAAGGATCGCTGAGCCGGACCTTGAAGAACCAGCCATCCGCCTCGGCGGAATCGTTGACCAGGCTGGGCGCCTCGGTGAGCTCCTCGTTGACCTCCACCACCTCGCCGGAAATCGGCGCGTAGATCTCGCTCGCCGCCTTCACCGACTCGACCACGGCGCATTCGTCGCCACGGATCACTTCACGGCCGACCTCCGGAAGATCGACGAACACCACGTCGCCAAGTTGCCCCTGCGCGAACTCGCTGATGCCGACGGTGGCGATATCGCCCTCGACCAGCACCCATTCATGCTCTTCGGAATACCGAAGACCGCTCATGATCCGTACCTCCATTCAGTGTCCTCGGCCCCGCCAAGGTTGGCCCAGACTATCCGGCGGGCGGGCAAAGTCAACGCCGCCTTGCAGCCATCGGCGGGTTCAGCGCGGGCCGTGCGATTTGTTGTAGCGAAGTTCTTCCTCGCTCAGTTCCATGCCCAGCAACAGCACGTATTTCCGCACGTCCCGATCGTCCGGCCGGGGAATCGCCAAGTCCAGCGTATCGGTGAACCGCAGCATCGTCAGCCCGCCGGTGAAATCGACGCTGACCGGAAACGACCGGCGGTCGATGACCAGCGGATCCGCGCCTTTTTCCGGCGCCGCATGGGCGACGGCGACGAAATAGCGGAACGCCGCCGCGGCGTCGCGGTTGCCGGCGCCGCGCTCGATATCGATGACGACGGTCAGGTCGATGCTGATCTTGCCGCCCTTGGCCCGATAGCCGCAATCGCCGGCAACCCGGCGGAACGAGGCCTCGAACAGGATGTCGGTCGGGTCGCGGCCGGGACCGGGCGCGAATCGGGTCAGCGACGACGGCTCCATCAGGACCTTCGCCTCCGGGCAGGGTGCGAGATCCTTGTTGTCCTTGGCGCAGGCCGCGATCAGCACCAGTGCAGCGACCAGCGCGAATCGGCCGAAATTCAAATACATCCGCGCCGTTCCGGCCTGGATCATGGGTCGACTGCCTTCCGTTCCATCCGCGGGCGGAGTGTGTTACCGTTGCCGGCCTTGCCGCGGGCATGAAAGCCGCGATTGACGGGCCGGCGCCGGGGATACTAAAGAGACGGCGTGTCCGGCACAAGGCCCGGCACTCCGACACCGCAATGGATCGAAACCGCATGCACGCCCCCGCGACACCGCGCCCTTCCCTGACCGTTCTTCTGGCGCGCCCGCGGGGCTTCTGCGCCGGCGTCGACCGGGCCATCAAGATCGTCGAGGTCTCGCTGGAACGCTTCGGCGCCCCGGTCTATGTGCGCCACGAGATCGTGCATAACCGGCATGTCGTGCGGGACCTGGAGGCCAAGGGCGCCGTCTTCGTCGACGAGCTCGACCAGGTGCCGGCGGGACGCCCGGTGGTATTTTCGGCGCATGGCGTGCCCAAGAGCGTCCCCGCGGATGCACAGCGGCGCAACATGATCCATGTGGATGCCACCTGTCCGCTGGTCAGCAAGGTGCATCGCGAGGCCGAGCACCAGAATGCGTCCGGCCGGACGATCGTGCTGATCGGCCATGCCGGCCACCCGGAGGTGATCGGCACCATGGGGCAATTGCCGCCGGGCGCGATCGTTCTGGTGGAGCGCGTCGAGGACGTGGGGCGGCTGGAAATCGATCCGGCAACCCCGCTGGCCTACGTCACCCAGACCACGCTGTCGGTCGACGAGACGACCGACATCATCGAGGCGCTGCAGGCCCGGTTCCCGCGGATCGTATCGCCGGGCAAGGAGGACATCTGTTACGCCACGACCAACCGGCAAAGCGCGGTCAAGGCGATTGCGCCGCGGGTCGAGGCGATGATCGTCATCGGGTCGCCGAATTCGTCGAATTCCCGCCGCCTGG
>JAHELM010000192.1 GCA_024644185.1 Rhodospirillales bacterium
CCCCTGAATGCGCTTGCTGCCCATCCAGATCAGCAGGCTGGCAACGGTGATCGCCGCCGCCGTGACGATGGCCAGCGTCGATCCGAAGGGCCAGTCGTTGGCCTTGCCGAACTGGACCTGAATCATGTTGCCGATCATCACGCCGTTCGGTCCGCCAACCAGTTGCGGCGTGATGTAATCGCCAACCGTCGGGATGAACACCAGCATCCCCGCGGCAACCACGCCAGGCATCGACAGCGGCAGGGTGATGCGCAGGAATCGCTCGAACGGCCCGTCTCCGAGATCGGTGGCGGCCTCCAGGAACGAGCGGTCGATCTTGTCCAGCGAGACGAAGATCGGCAGGATCGCCACCGGCGCCCAGGCATGGGCCAGCGTGATGACGACGGCGATCGGATTGTACAGCAGGAATTCCAGCGGCTGGTCGATCAGCCCGGTGAATATCAGGGCCGAGTTGATCACCCCGTTATAGCCGAGGATCACCTTCCAGGCGAATACCCGCAGCAGATAGCTGGTCCAGAACGGCACGGTAATCAGAATCAGCCAGATGATCTTGTGCGACTGTACCTTGAAGGCGAGGTAATAGGCGATCGGATAGGCCAGCAGCAACGTCGTCAGCGTGACGACCATCGAGATGATCAGCGATTTGGCGATGATCCACAGATAACCCGAATGACCCAGCACCCCGGCGTAGTTGTCCAGGGTGAAGGTACGATCGATGGTCAGGTAGGTCTGGGTCCAGAAGCTGTAGAGAACCAGCGTTCCGACCGGCAGGCACAGCGCCACGACCAGCAGCAGCATGGTCGGCGACAGCAAGACATAGCCATGAAGGAAGCGGTGGCGCGCGAATACACCGCGCAGCATCGCGTCGAGACCCGTGGTCGGCGACGCGGCTTCGGATAACTGGGGCTGGTGGGTCATTCCCGCGGTACTGTCCTGATTTTCGGTTCTTGCCGGCAAGGCGATGCGAGGGTCCGGAAACCGGCGGGCGACATGCGTGCCGCCCGCCGGGTCCGGTATGCCGTAAGGCCTAGAGGCCGGCCTTCACGTCCTCGTACATCTTCACCGTGGCTTCGCGATCGCGGAACTCGCCCGAGAAGATGCCACCCTTCAGGAAGCCCTCGACGTCACGCGACAGACCGGCCGCATTGATCGCCTCATCGCCCGCCAGGTCGAAGGACTTGGCGTTGGAATGGCCATAGCCGTATTCGGCGATCATGTAACGCCCGGTTTCCGGCGACAGCATGGCGTCGATGAAGTCCATCGCCGCGGCGACGTCCTTGCAGTCCTTGTGGATGACCATGCCGCAGCACCAGGTGATGATGCCTTCCTTCGGCTTCATGTAGCGGACCTTGACGCCCTGATCCAGAAGCCGTTTGACCGAGGCATTCCAGGTGGTGGCGGCAACGATTTCGCCGCTGGCCAGGGCCTGCTCGATGCTGGTCTCGTCCTCGCCATAGAACCGCACCAGGTCGCGCTGCTTCTTCAGCATGGCCCTGACCTTCTCGAGGTCGGCCTCGCTCAGGTTCCAGGGGTCGAGGCCGAGATAGGCCGAGGTGTAGGGCACGGTCTCGTCGACGCCGGCGAAGGTAGCGATCTTGCCCTTGTATTTCTCGTCGAACAGGATGCCCCAGGAATCTTCCTTGATGTCGACCAGATCGGTCCGGTACAGCACCGAGGTATTGCCCCAGTCAAAGGGGACGAACCACTGCTTGCCGCCGTCCTGGGCTCCTTTCAGCGACTTCAGCGTCGACACCACGTCGGCCCAGTTCTTCAGCTTGCCCGTGTCGATCGGCTGGAGCAACTCCGCGTCGCGCCAGCGCCGCACGCTGTAGCTGCAGGGATGCATGACGTCCGGCTTGTAGCCGGCGCGCATCTTCTGGAAGGCCTCTTCCTCGTCCGAGAAAATCCCGGTTTCCGGGCTGCCGCCATGTTTCTTGATATAGTCGCCGTGCAGCTCCGGGATCTCGTACCCTTCCCAGGTGAAATAGGTGATTTCCCCCGCCGCCCGGGCACGCCCCGGCACCATGGGCAGGACGGCCACGCCGATACCCAGCGCTGTCAAGCCGCGCAGCAGATCGCGCCGGCGCAGAGAGCCCGATGCGATACCCTCCATCAATTCCTTCTTGTCCATGTCCCTCGTCCTCCAGTTTCGTGTTGCCTGTGGGCGGCGTGCCGCCCTCCTGTATAACGATACTCTCACCTGTCCGCGGGAAATGCCACGGTCAGATGGCCCGCCGTTTGGTCGTCAGCCTGACAGAGTCCGCCAGCGGGCCGAACTCGGCTGGGAAGTAACCGGCCAGATAGGCCCTGCAGGCCAGTTTTGCCTGGTTCCGGTCAAAGAATTTCGGGTCGATCACCTGGTCCACCCAAAGTCCGTCGATCATCGCGTTGAATCCCCGGGCGATGCTGTCGGTGTCCATGTTGGAATACCCGCCGCGATCGGCCATGCGCAAACACAGGTCCCGCGCCTGGTGGAAATATTCTTCCGACAGCTTGGCGCACAGTTTCCGGTACTTCGGCTGGCCGCAGGATTCCGCCCAGAAGGCCAGCCAGACCGGAATCTTGGTCGGATTGCAGACTTCGGGTCCCAGATCGGCATCGATCATGGCATCCAGCGCGGCCACCGGGTCGGGCCCGGCGCGATCGAGCGCGCGTCGCAGCGTGGCCTCGTATTCCTCGGCCAGATGGACCAGCGTCTCGTAAAGCAGCCCGTCCTTGCTCTTGAAATAGAAATTCACGATCCCCTGCGACAGCCCCGCCGCGGCGGCGACATGCGCCATCGTCGTATGCGCGAATCCGTGGCGCGCGATGGTTCGCATCGTCGCCTCGATCAATTGTTCGCGCCGCAGGATCTTGACGTCCGCGCGCGCGCCATGGGGTCGGTCCGCTGTCTTTCTCATGCCAGAACGACGATACGGGCTCTCGATAAAAACTGCAAGTTTGCAATGTCGTACCCGTTCAATCTGATTGAATTTTCATTCAATGGGCTGGACGAGGCGTCGCCCATGTGGCTAGAATGTTGTACGATTTCTCTAATCGATACCGTTCTTCGCAACGGCGGACAGGACTCATGAAGACTTACGACGCAATCGTTATCGGTGCCGGCCACAACGGCCTGACCGCGGCCGCCTATCTGGCGCGCGCCGGCCTCGACGTCGTCGTGGTCGAGCGGAACCCGTTCATCGGCGGCGCCTCGGTCAGCCGCCAGATTTATCCCGGTTTTACCTATTCCAACTGTTCCTATGTCAGCAGCCTGATGCGGCCGGAGATCATGCGCGAGCTGGAGCTGCCGAAATACGGGCTGCAGATCGTGCCGTACAATGGCGGCCTGACGATGACGCGCGACGGCGGCTACATCGCCACCTACAAGGACCATGACATGAACCGGCGCGAGATCGCGCGCCATTCCGCCCGCGATGCCGAGGCCTATGACCGCTATGCGGTGGCGGTGCTGCGGCAGTGCCGCCTCATCAAGCCCATGCTGATGAAAACGCCGGCGGACCCGGCATCGCTGAAACCCCGCGACCTGATGGGCCTTGCCGAGCTGGGTCGGGACTTCTGGAAGCTGGGCGAGGAGGGAATGTACGACGCGCTGCGCTTCTGGACCATGAGTTGCGCCGATTTCCTGGACGAATTTTTCGAAAACGACCTGGTCAAGGCGCATCACGCCGGCTCGTCGATCATCGGGACCGGGCTGGGGCCGCGCTCGCCGGGATCGGCCTATGTGCTGCTGCACCATTACATGGGCGAGGTCGACGGCAATGTCGGCGCCTGGGGTTTCGCCCGCGGCGGCATGGGCGCCATCGCCAATGCGCTGGCGGCTTCGTTCCAGTCCCATGGCGGCGAGATCCGCACCGGGGCCGAGGTGGCGCAGGTGATCGTGAAGAACGGCACCGCCATCGGCGTCGCCCTGGCCGATGGCGAGGAGATCCGCGGCCGGATCGTCGTCTCCAACATGGATGTCCGGCGCACCTTCCTGAAGGCGATGGACCCGAAGGACGTGCCGGCGGATTTTCTGAAATCGGTGCGCAATTTCAAGATCCGCGGCTCGTCGGGCAAGCTGAACATCGCGCTCGACGGCCTGCCCACCTTCAACGGCGTGCCGAAGGATTGCCCGGCGCTGCAGGGCGACATGCATGTCAGCGACACGATCGAGCACTTCGAACGGGCCTATGACGACTGGAAGAACGGCATGTGGTCGCGCCGGCCCTATGTCGACATGATGGTGCCGACCCGGATCGATCCGACCATGGCGCCGCCCGGCAAGCATTTCATGTCGATCTTCG
The DNA here is from genome assembly GCA_024644185.1 of Rhodospirillales bacterium. GTDB lineage: Bacteria > Pseudomonadota > Alphaproteobacteria > UBA8366 > JADFVY01 > JAHELM01. Next base: position 4,287 of record JAHELM010000192.1, read on the forward strand.
TGCAATATGTCCCGCCGACGCTGGCGGACGGCCCGTGGACGCCGGAAAAACGCGACGCCTTCGGCAAGACCGTCATCGACATGCTGTCGGAATACAGCCCGGACCTGAAGGACCTGATCCTGCACATGGAGGTGCGCACGCCCTACGAACTCGAGGACGAGGTCGGGCTGACCGAGGGCAATATCTTCATGGGCGAGCTGACGCTCGACCAGATCATGTTCAACCGCCCGGTGCCGGGCTACGCCCAGTACCGGGCGCCGGTGCACAATCTGTATATGTGCAGTTCGAGCACCCATCCGGGCGGCGGCGTGATGGGCGCGCCGGGGGCCAATGCCTCGCGCGAAATCCTGTCCGACTGGAAGTCTCTGGCGAAGCGGGGGCGGTCATGAGCGCGGGTTACGATATCGCCGTCGTCGGCGGCGGTCACAACGGTCTGGTCTGCGCGGCCTTCCTGGCGAAGGCCGGGCGCCGCGTCATCGTGCTGGAGGCGGCCGATGAACTTGGCGGGGCCGCCCGCAACACGACCATCGCCCCGGGCTACACGGCGCCGGCGCTGGCGCATGTGTTGCATCTGCTGCACCCGAAGGTGCGCCGCGACCTCGACCTGAAGAAGCACGGTCTTCGGCTGGCGGCCAGAAAACTGCCGACGGTGGCACTGGGCGCCGGCGGCCATCGGACGGTTACCGGCGGCATGGCGGATGGACCGGATGCCGCCGCCTGGAAGACCCTGCACCGCCGGCTGGTGCGACTGGCCGGCGCGCTCAGGCCGTTTCTCGGCCGGGTGCCGCCGCGTCTCGGCACGGCGGATTGGGGCGACCGGCTGGAACTGGCGCGGCTTGGCCTGTCGCTGCGCCGGCTCGGTGCCCGCGACATGCGCGAATTCCTGCGCATCGTGAATTCCAATGTCTTCGATCTGCTGGGCGACGAATTGTCCGATGACGTGCTGAAGGGCGCGCTGGCCTTCGACGCGGTTCTCGGCAGCAATTTCGGGCCGCGTTCGCCGGGCAGCGTGCTGACCTGGCTCTATCGTCTGGCGGGCGAGACCGGCCAAGGCGACGGGCTGGCGATTCCGCAAGGCGGCATGGCGGCCGTGGCCAGGGCGCTGGAAGGCGCCGGCACGGCGGCGGGTGTGACCATCCGCACCGGGGCGCGGGTGCGCCGCATCCTGATCGAGGACGACCGGGCGAGCGGCGTGGAACTCGTCTCCGGCGAGACGATCGCGGCCGGGGCGGTGGTTTCCGGCGCCGATCCGCGCACGACCTTCCTGAATCTGGTCGATGCCGCGCATCTCGATACCGGATTTATCCGCCGCATCCGCGGCATCCGGTCGAACGGGCTGGCGGCCAAGGTCAATCTGGCCCTGGACGGGTTGCCGGACTTCACCGGCCTCGACAGGACCGCGCTGGGCGGGCGG
>JAHELM010000193.1 GCA_024644185.1 Rhodospirillales bacterium
CGCGCGCCTCGATATAGGCCAGCACGTCACCCTTGGTCAGGTGACCCTTCGGGCCGGTCGCCGGAATCGCTGCCGCGTCCAGATCGTGCTCGTCGACCAGCGCGCGCACCGCCGGCGACAGCGCGGACTCCTTCGCCGGTTCCGAAACGGCGGCGGGCTTGGCGGGCGCGAGCGCGGGCGCGACGGCGGCCGGTTTCGCGGCGGATGCGGGCTTTGCGGCGGCACCTGCCTCGCCGATACTGCCGAGCAAGCCGCCGACCTGAACCTCGGCGCCGCTGGCGGCAACGATTTCACTGAGCACGCCGGACGCCGGCGACGGCACTTCGACCGTCACCTTGTCCGTCTCCAGCTCGACCAGCGGCTCGTCCTGGGCAACTTGGTCGCCGACCGCCTTGAACCAGCGGGCCACCGTCGCCTCGGTGATGGATTCGCCCAGGGTCGGGACTGTGATCGGCTTGCTCATCGTTCTGTCTCTTTCGCCTGTTTCCGCGTTCACCGGTGTGCGGCCCGGCCTCAGGCCGCCCGGCCCTTGCCCGAGGTCTTGCGCGCCGCCGCCGGAACGGTCAGCGCCTTGTCGATCAGCGAATCCTGCTGTTCGGTATGACGCCGCAGCAGACCCGTGGCCGGCGAGGCCGCCTCGCCGCGGCCAGCATAGATCGGCCGGCGGCATTCGCTGCCGATTTCCAGAAGCACTTCCTCGATGCGCGGGTCGACAAAGGTCCAGGCGCCCATGTTGCGCGGCTCTTCCTGGCACCAAACCACTTCCGCCTTGGGAAAGCGTGCCAGTTGTTCGGTAAGCGCCTTGCGCGGGAACGGATAGAGCTGTTCGAGGCGCAGGAAGAACACGTCCTTGATACCGCGCTTCTCGCGTTCCTCGTACAGATCGTAATAAACCTTGCCCGAGCACAACACGACGCGGCGCACCTCGGAATCCGGACACAGCGCCCGATCGTCATACATCACCCGGTGGAAGGTGGTGCCGGTCATGAAATCGTCCAGCCGCGATACGCAGCGTTTGTGCCGCAGCAGCGATTTCGGGGTCATGACGATCAGCGGCTTGCGGAAGTTGCGGCGCACCTGGCGGCGCAGGACATGAAAATAATTCGCCGGGGTGGTGCAGTTCACCACCTGCCAGTTGTCCTCGGCCGAAAGCTGCAGGTAACGCTCCAGCCGCGCCGAGGAATGTTCCGGCCCCTGGCCTTCGTAGCCGTGCGGCAGCAGCATCACCAGGCCGCACATGCGCAGCCATTTCGATTCGCCCGAGGCAATGAACTGGTCGATGATGACCTGGGCGCCGTTGGCGAAATCGCCGAACTGCGCTTCCCACAGCACCAGGGCGCGCGGTTCGGACAGGCTGTAGCCGTATTCGAAGCCCAGCACCCCGGCCTCCGACAGCGGGCTGTCGATCACCTCGAACGGCGCCTGGCCGAGACGGATATGGTTCAGCGGGATGTGCCGGTCCTCGGTCTCCTGGTCGATCAGCACGGCGTGCCGCTGGCTGAACGTGCCGCGGCCGGAATCCTGACCCGACAGCCGCACCGAGGTCGATTCGCAGAGCAGCGTGCCGAAGGCCAGCGCCTCGGCCGTCGCCCAGTCGATGCCCTCGCCGTCCTGGAGCATCTGTCGCTTCGCCTGAAGCTGACGGACGATCTTGGGGTGCGCCTTGAAATTGCGCGGCGTCTCGGTGATGGCGTGGCCGACCTCGCGCAGCCGGTCGATGCCGACCGCGGTTTCGCCGCGCCGCTCGTCGCCGCTGGCCACCGCCATCCCGGCCCATTGGCCTTCCAGCCAGTCGGCCTTGTTCGGCTTGTAGGAATTCGCGGCTTCGTACTCGGTTTCCATGTGCTGGCGCAGACGCTCGGCGATCTTGTCCGCCTCGCCGGGCTGGATCGTGCCTTCGGCTTCCAGCCTCCTGGCATAGACTTCCCGAACCCGGGGATGCGCTTTGATCTTGTTGTACATGCGCGGCTGGGTGAACGCCGGCTCGTCCGCCTCGTTATGGCCATGCCGGCGATAGCAGAACAGATCGATGACCACGTCCTTCTTGAAGCGATGGCGGAATTCCGTGGCGATGCGGGCGACATGCACGCAGGCCTCCGGATCGTCGCCATTGACGTGCAAAATCGGCGCCTGCACACCCTTGGCCACGTCCGAGCAATACGGCGAGGAGCGCGAATAGGACGGGCTGGTGGTGAAGCCGATCTGATTGTTGATGATGAAATGGATCGTGCCGCCGGTGCGGTAGCCCTTGAGCTGCGACAGGTCCAGCGTCTCGGACACGGTACCCTGGCCGGCGAAGGCGGCGTCGCCATGCAAGAGGATGCCCATCACCTTTTCGCGCTGGGTATCGCGGCGCTGTTGCTGTTTGGCCCGCACCTTGCCCAGAACCACCGTGTTGATCGCCTCCAGATGGCTGGGATTGGCGGTCAGCGACAAATGGATCTGATGGCCGTCGAATTCGCGGTCGGCCGAGGTGCCGAGGTGGTACTTGACGTCGCCCGACCCCTGCACGTCCTCGGGGTTGGCCGAGGCGCCGTGAAATTCCGCGAAGATCGCCCGATAGGGCTTGTGCATGATGTTGGCCAGCACGTTCAGCCGTCCGCGATGCGCCATGCCGAGGACGATTTCCTCGACGCCGAGCTGCGCGCCGCGCTTGAGGATCTGTTCCAGCGCCGGCACCGTCGACTCGCCGCCGTCGAGGCCGAACCGCTTGGTCCCGGTATAGCGTTTTTCCAGGAAGGACTCGAACTCCTGCGCCTCGTTCAGCCGCTCCAGGATCGTTACCTTGCCGCGCCGGGTGAAGTCGGTGCGGTTGCGGACGTTCTCGATGCGCTCCTGAATCCAGGCCTTCTCGTCCGGTTCCTGGATATGCATGAACTCGACGCCGATATTGCGGCAATAGGTGGCGTTCAGCAGCGAGACGATTTCGCGCAGCGTCGCCGATTCCAGGCCCAGCACGTAGTTGATGAAGATCGACCGGTCGTAATCGCCCTCGGCGAAGCCATAGGTCGCCGGGTCCAGCTCGGCATGCTGCGCGCGCTCGTCCAGGCCCAGCGGATCCAGCGTCGCATGCAGATGGCCGCGCACGCGATAGGCGCGGATCAGCATCAGGGCCCGGATGGAATCCAGCGTCGCCCGCCGGATCTGCTCGGCGGAGGCGCCGCGCGGATAGCCCAGGCCGCGCTCTTCCGGCGGCGGAGCCTTGATGCCGGCGGTCGCGTCGGACAGGGCCGGCTGCTCGCCGCCCAGGCCGACCACCCTGGCTTCGCGCGGAGCCCAGCTCGCGCCACGCAACTCGCCGGCGATTTCCGCCGGGCCATCGCGCAGCTCGGCGAACAGATCGGCCCATTCCTGGTCGACCGAATTCGGGTTCCGCAGATATCGCTCGTAGATCTCGGCGATATAGACCTCGTTGGCCCCGGTGAGAAAACTTGCCTTGCCCGTATTGGAAGCCATCATTCGTCCTCTGGCCGAAAAAACCGTCGTCTCAGCCCTTCATCGCCGCCAGCATGGTGCGGCCCAGCGCCGCCGGGCTGTCGGCAATCCGGATGCCGGCCGCGCGCATCGCCGCGATCTTGCTGCCGGCATCGCCCTTGCCGCCGGAGATGATTGCCCCGGCATGGCCCATGCGACGACCGGGCGGCGCGGTGACCCCGGCGATGAAGCCGCAGACCGGCTTCTTCACCTTGTGCGCGGCCAGGAAGGCGGCGCCTTCCTCTTCCGCCGAACCGCCGATCTCGCCGATCATGATGATGCCCTCGGTCTCGGGATCGTCGAGAAACAGGCCAAGGCAATCGATGAAATTGGTGCCGTTGACCGGATCGCCGCCGATGCCGATACAGGTCGACTGACCGAGCCCCGCCGCCGTGGTCTGGGCCACCGCCTCATAGGTCAGCGTGCCCGAGCGCGAGACGATGCCGATCTTGCCGCGCCGGTGGATATGGCCCGGCATGATGCCGATCTTGCATTCGTCGGGGGTGATGACGCCGGGACAGTTCGGCCCGATCAACCGCGTCGCCGAACCGGCCAGCGCGCGCTTGACCTTCACCATGTCCAGCACCGGAATGCCCTCGGTGATGCAGACGACCAGCGGAATCCTGGAATCGATCGCTTCCAGGATCGCGTCGGCCGCAAAGGGCGGCGGCACGTAGATCACCGAGGCATTGGCCCCGGTCTCGCCCACCGCCTCGGCGACGGTATCGTAGACCGGCAGGCCCAGATGCGTGGTGCCGCCCTTGCCCGGCGTAACGCCACCCACCATGACGGTCCCGTAGGCGATCGCCTGTTCGGAATGGAAGGTACCCTGGGCGCCAGTGAATCCCTGGCAGATCACCCTGGTTTTCTTGTTGACCAGAACCGCCATGTCAGCTCGCCTCCTTGACCGCTTTGACCACTTTTTCGGCCGCGTCGCCAAGGTCGTCGGCGGACACGATGGGAAGTCCCGACTCGGCGAGGATCTTCTTGCCCAGATCGACATTGGTGCCTTCGAGGCGCACCACCAGGGGGACTTGCAGGCTGACCTCGCGGGCCGCCGCGACAACGCCCTCGGCGATCACGTCGCACCGCATGATGCCGCCGAAGATGTTGACCAGGATGCCCTCGACATTCGGGTCCGACAGGATGATCTTGAACGCCTTGGTGACCCGTTCCCTTGTGGCGCCGCCACCGACGTCCAGGAAGTTGGCCGGCGCGCCGCCATGCAGCTTGATGATGTCCATCGTCGCCATGGCCAGGCCGGCGCCGTTCACCATGCAGCCGATATTGCCGTCCAGCTTGATGTAGTTCAGCTCGTGCTTGGCGGCTTCCAGTTCGGCGGGGTCTTCCTCGTCCTCGTCGCGCAGATCGGCGATGTCGGCATGCCGGAACAGCGCGTTGTCGTCGAAGTTCATCTTGGCGTCGAGGGCGATCACGTCGCCGCCGCCGGTAATCACCAGCGGATTGACCTCGACCATGGCCGCGTCCAGCGCGACGAAGGCCGTGTACAGGGCTGACAGGAACTTGACCGCCGCGCCCACCTGTTTGCCCTCCAGGCCCAGCGCGAAAGCGATCTTGCGGCCGTGATAGGGCATGAAGCCGGTCACCGGGTCGACGATGACGGTGAGGATCTTCTCCGGGGTCCTGGCCGCGACCTCCTCGATCTCCATGCCGCCCTCGGTCGAGGCCATCACGATGATCCGGCTGCTGGCGCGGTCGACCAGCAGGCCGAGATAAAGCTCGCGGGCGATGTCGCAGCCTTCCTCGATATAGAGGCGCTTGACCTGCTTGCCCCGCGGGCCGGTCTGCTTGGTCACCAGAGTGGCGCCCAGCATCGCATTGGCGTTGTCGTGCACGTCCTCGACGGACTTGACGACGCGCACGCCGCCCTTGCCGCCCGGATCGTCCTTGAACCGCCCGGCGCCGCGGCCGCCCGCATGGATCTGGCTTTTCACCACCCAGACCGGGCCACCCAGCTTGCGCGCGGCGTCCTCGGCTTCCTTTACGGTATAGGCGACACCGCCGCGCGGCACCGTCACGCCGAACTTCGCCAACAGCGCCTTGGCCTGATATTCGTGGATATTCATCGCGATCTGCCCTCGATCAGTGGTGATGTCGGCATGGAACCGGGCGGAACCGGAGAGACGGCCATGAGTCTAGCGCCCGCGGCGCCGCGCGCAAGCCGACGTCCCGGGATCGTGATCAAA
>JAHELM010000194.1:0-1048 GCA_024644185.1 Rhodospirillales bacterium
AGGTGGCCCATATGGGTGGCCTCGTCGACGACCAGCCCCTCGACCTGATGGAACATCGGGGTGTGGGTCATGTCGCTGTCGCAGCGATAGGTGCGGCCCGGCGCGATGATGCGCAGCGGCAGGCCGGCGGCGGCCGCGTCCCTGGCTTTCCGCCCCGTCGCCGCCTGCATGGCGCGAATCTGCACCGGCGAGGTATGCGTGCGCAGCACCATGCGGCTGCCATCGGACTTTTCCGGCAGATAGAACGTGTCGTGCATCTGCCGGGCGGGGTGTTCCGCCGGAATGTTCAGGGCGGTGAAATTGTGGAAATCGTCCTCGATTTCCGGCCCCTCGGCGACCGAGAATCCCATCTCGCCGAAAATCGCCACGATCTCGTCCAGCGTCTGGCTGACCGGGTGCAGCCTGCCTTCGCGTTCCGGGCGCGCGGACAGGGTCACGTCGATCGCCTCGGCGGCCAGGCGCGTCTCCAGCGCCGCCGCCTCCAGCACCGCCTTGCGGGCGTCGATGGCGGCGGAAACCGCATCCTTGACCGCGTTCAGCGACTGGCCAGCGTCACGCCGCTCGTCGGCCGAGAGCTGGCCGAGCGACTTCATCAGGCCGGTGATCCGGCCCTTCTTGCCCAGCGCCGAAACGCGCAAATCCTCCAGCGCGTCGGTCGAGGCCGCGGCCCCGACCGACGCGAGAAGGTCTTCGCGCAGTGCGTTCAGGTCTTCCATCTGTCGCCGCGCCGCCGGGCGGACAGCGGTGTCGCGTTACTTAGCGGCGGCCAGGGCGTCGCGCGCCTGACCCACCAGGGCACCGAATGCCGCCGGTTCGCTGACCGCCAGATCGGCGAGGACCTTGCGGTCCAGCTCGATGTCGGCCTTCTTCAGGCCGTTCATGAACTGCGAATAGGTCATGCCGTGCTCACGCGCGGCGGCGTTGATGCGCTGGATCCACAGCCCGCGGAAGTCGCGCTTGCGCGTGCGACGATCGCGGTAGGCGTATTGCAGATCCTTCTCGACGCGCTGGATGGCGGTCCGGAAGGTATTTTTCGCCCGGCCGCGGG
>JAHELM010000194.1:1067-5679 GCA_024644185.1 Rhodospirillales bacterium
CCTTGGCGAGCTTGAGAATTTTCTTGTGACGGGCATGCGTTGTGACGCCCCGTTTGACGTGTGCCATGATGCGGGTTCCTTACGGCTCAGGCGTTGGGCAGATAAAAGCGCTTGACGTTCTTGGCGTCACCGGGCGCCATGATCTGCGTGCCGCGGTTGGTCCGCTTCGTCTTCTGCGACCTGCGCCGCAGCATGTGACGGAGGCCTGCACTTGCGAACCGCACCTTGCCGGCCGCGGTAAGGCCGAAGCGTTTCTTCGCTCCGCTCTTGGTCTTCATCTTGGGCATTTTTTGTCCTTTCGTTTCACGCTGGCGGCCGGGCATACCCAATAGGCCCGGTCGCGCCGAATGCGTGGCTTTCACCACGCCGCGCGGCCTTATAACCGGTGACGACTGCCGATGCAAGCCCGCGCTGCGTTATCCCTGGCGCCGGAACAGGCCGGCGATCTCCACATGCGCCGACCATTTGAACTGGTCGACCGGGGTGACGCCGACCAGGGCATAGCCGCCGGCCAGCAGGATCGCCGCGTCGCGCGCGAAGGTGGCCGGATCGCAGGAAACGGCGACGACCGTCCTGGCCCGGGCCTGGGCGATTGCGCGGGTCTGGGTCTCGGCGCCGGCGCGCGGCGGGTCGAAGACGATGGCGTCGAAGGGTTCCAGATCGGTCGCGGTGAGTGGCCGGCGATAGAGGTCGCGGGTTACCGCCTGCACCGGCTTCAGGCCGGTCGCATGATGCGCCGCGCGGGTCAGGGCGGCGATCGCCCTGGCGTCGCTGTCGATGGCCAGAACGCTGGCGCTGCCGGCCAGACGCAAGGCGAACGGGCCGACGCCGCAAAACAGATCGGCGACCCGCGGCGCCGCGCCGACGGCATCGACGATCAGCTGCGCCAGAAATGCCTCGCCCGCCGCCGTGGCCTGAAGGAACCCGCCGGGCGGCGGCACGATAGGGACGCTACCGGCGCGAATCCGCGGGGGCCGTCGCTCGATCACCGTCTCGCCGTTGATCGTCACCCGGGCCAGGTCCTCGCGCATGGCGATTTCCGCCAGCGCCACCTCGATCTGCCGCGGCGGGTTGCGCGGGGCGCGCACATTGCAGTCGAGGCCGCTTTCCGTGGCGGTAACGGCAATATCCAGGCTCTTGGCATGGCTGGCGAAGGGGCTGCCCAGAAGTCGGGCGATGCGGGGGGCATCACGCAGCGCGGGTACCAGGATCGGACAGGAGTCGAGATCGAGCAGGCGGTGACTGCCGGCTTCCATGAAGCCGGCCAAAGTCCGGCCGCCGGCATACCGCAGATGCAGCGATACCCGGCGCCGGCCGGCGCCATGCGCATCGACCAGCTCGCCGACCGGCGCCTCGATATGGCGATGGGCCAGCGCGATGACCACGAGATCGCGCTTCCAGGCCCGGTACGGTGCCTCGCGCCAGTGCTGCGCGCTGCAGCCGCCGCAACGGTCGTAATGCGGACAGAACGGGTCGATCCGGTCCGGGCTGCGGCGGAGGATTTCCGTCACCGTGCCGCGCTCGCCTTCGACCGTGGCGCGCACGGTCTCGCCCGGAAGCGCGCCCGGCAGATAGACCGGGCCGTCCGCCGTGCGGGCCACGCCTTCGCCGTGCCGGCCGAATGCGTCGATTTCGAAAACGGACTCGCTGGTCACGTCGCATACCTTCCGGCCGGAACGGCAAAAAGGCGCGGGACGAGAACGCCCCACGCCCTGAATCCATGCACCGGGCGCCCTGGCCGGGGCGCCAGGCCAATCACCGCGGTGACAGCACCATGATCATCTGGCGGCCTTCCATGGCGGGCGCATGCTCGACCTTGGTTTCGGCTTCCATCTGATCGCGCACGCGCTCAAGCAGCCGCATGCCCAGCTCGGGATGTGCCATCTCACGCCCACGGAAGCGGCAGGTGACCTTCACCTTGTCGCCTTCCTCGATGAACTTGTGGATGGCCCGCATCTTCACCTCGTAGTCATGGGTGTCGATGCCCGGGCGCATCTTGATTTCCTTGATCTCGATGATCTTCTGCTTCTTGCGCGCTTCGTTCTTCTTCTTCTGCTCGTGATATTTGAGCTTTCCGTAGTCGAGGATCTTGCACACGGGCGGTTCGGCGTTCGGGGAAATCTCGACCAGGTCGAGGCCGGCCTCGGTGGCACGCCCAAGGGCATCGCGCAGGGTAACCACGCCGATCATGGTGCCTTCAGCATCGATCAGACGAACCGAATCGACATCGATCATCTCGTTGATGCGCGGTCCTTCGTGAACCGGCGCACCTGTCATCCTTGGTCTTGCTATAGAAACCTCCTGAATTACGTTCTGTTAGAGATAAGGGTCCGCAGGCACCGCCGTCGCCTCAGGCGTCGGGCGGCGCCGCTTCGGACGTCAGTGTATGGATGGCCTCGTCGAGTGCAAGGATTTCCTGATCTTTTCCGCCAAGGCGGCGCAGCGCGACGCTTTTCGATTCCGCCTCGCGGGCACCGACGATCAGCATGGCCGGGACTTTCGCCAGGCTGTGTTCGCGGACCTTGTAATTGATCTTTTCCGGCCGCACGTCAAGTTCCGCCCGCAATCCCGCCGCGCCCAGCGCCGCGTGCACCTCGGCGGCATAGCCGTCCGCCTCGCTGGTGATCGTCGTCACCACCACCTGTACCGGCGCCAGCCACAGGGGGAAGCGCCCGGCATAATGTTCGATCAGCACGCCGATGAAGCGCTCGAACGACCCCAGAATCGCCCGGTGCAGCATCACCGGCCGATGCTTCACGCCGTCTTCGCCGACATAGGTCGCGTCCAGCCGTTCCGGCAGCACGAAATCCACCTGCAACGTGCCGCACTGCCATTCGCGCCCGATGGTATCCCTCAGCACGAATTCCAGCTTCGGCCCGTAGAACGCGCCCTCGCCCGGATTCAGCGTATAATCCAGGCCGGCCGCCTGCGTCGCTTCCTTCAGCGCCGCCTCGGCCTTGTCCCAGACCGCGTCCGACCCGGCGCGCACGGCCGGCCGGTCCGAGAACTTGACGCGCACGTCCTCGAACCCGAAATCGCGATAGATCGACAGTAGCAGGCCGCAGAACGCCTCGGTCTCGGAGGTGATCTGGTCCTCGGTGCAGAAAATATGCGCATCGTCCTGGGTAAAGGCGCGCACGCGCATCAGCCCGTGCAACGCGCCGGATGGCTCGTTGCGGTGGCAGGCGCCGAATTCGGCCATGCGCAGCGGCAGATCGCGATAGCTCTTGATGCCCTGGCGGAAGATCTGCACATGGCCGGGGCAGTTCATCGGTTTCAGGGCAAGTATCTTGTCGTTCTCGTCCTGCGCCGTGAACATGTTCTCGCGGAACTTTTCCCAGTGGCCGGATTTTTCCCACAGCGCGCGGTCGATCAATTGCGGCGTCTTGACCTCGACGTAATCCGCCGCTTCCAGCCGCCGACGCATGTAATCCTGGCAGGCGCGATACAGCGTCCAGCCCTTGCGGTGCCAGAAGATGCTGCCCGCTGCCTCTTCCTGGATGTGGAACAGGTCCATTTCGCGGCCGAGGCGCCGATGGTCGCGCTTCTCGGCCTCTTCCAGCCGGGTCAGATGGGCGGCCAGTTCCTTCTCGGTCCGCCAGGCGGTGCCATAGATGCGCTGAAGCTGCGAATTGCGCGCATCGCCGCGCCAGTAGGCGCCGGCCAGCTTCATCAGCTTGAATGCCTTGCCCAGCTTGCCGGTGGACGGCAGATGCGGGCCCATGCACAGATCCAGCCATGCGCCCTGGCGATAGATCGAGATGTCCGCGTCCTTCGGCAGGGTCTCGATATGCTCGGCCTTGAAGCGTTCGCCCTTTTCCGAGAAGAAGCGGATCGCCTCGTCGCGGTCCCAGACCTCGCGCGCGATGGTCTCGTTCCGGTCGACGATCTCGCGCATGCGCGCCTCGATGCGTTCCAGATCCTCGGGCGTGAAGGGCTGCTCGCGATAGAAATCGTAATAGAATCCATCCTCGATCGACGGCCCGAAGGTGACCTGCGTGCCGGGATAAAGTTCCTGCACGGCCTCGGCCATGATGTGGGCCGCGTCGTGCCGCAGCAGGTCCAGCGCATCTTCATGGTCGCGGGTCATGATCGCCACCGTGGCGTCGCGATCCAGCACATGGCTCAAATCGCGCTGCGTCCCGTCGACGATCAGTGCGATTGCCGCCTTGGCCAGACCAGGGCCGATCGAGGCCGCGAATTCGGCGCCGCTGACCGGCTTGTCGAACGTGCGGACGCTGCCGTCCGGGAGCGTGAGTGCTACCATCTGTTGCCTGAAACCATATCTATTCGTGAACCCAAGGACACGGCGCGCGCCGCAAACGCCCTCATCTACCGCAAGCGCAGGGCCGCCGCAACCTCGCTGACCGGCAGATCGGCCAGATTTGACTCGCGCAGCATCACCACGTAGCGGCCACGCGGCGCGCGGAGAGCCGTATCCGATGCGGCCGAGAACAGCACCGCCGACGAGCAGCCGACCGCCGCAATCAGATGCATGGCGCCGATGTCGTTGCCCACGGCCACCTTGGCATGGGCGGCCAGCGCGGCCAGATCGAACAGCGTGGTCCGTCCGACGAGGTTCATCGAGTCCGGCGATGCGGCGGCGACGACG
>JAHELM010000195.1 GCA_024644185.1 Rhodospirillales bacterium
TTCCACCCCAATTACCTGGACATACACCAGCAGGCGGCGCTGCTGCTGGACCAGAACTGCATGGCGGCGTTTCGCGGCGAGGGCGGCGAGATCGAGCGCCGGCCGGGCAAGCCGGCGGACGTCCGCTGGGTGCGCGACGGTGTCGCATCCGCCGAGGATTGGCCAGCCCTGCTGGCCGATGCGGTGCAGCCGACCGACCGGGAGATGGAGCTTGAACGTCTCGGCGCCGTCTGGCGGGGCGAGGCCGAAGACCCCTATGCCGAGGCGGCGGTGACGGGCACGCTGGCGATCGCGCTCAGGGCGCTGGGCCGGGCCGCCGACCCTGCCGCGGCTCAGCGCGCGGCCGAAGCGATGTGGCGCGGGCGTGACCGCGCGCGGCCCGGACTGGCGGCGTGACATGGCGCATCTGCTGATCGCCGCGACACAGAAATCCTCGGGCAAAACCAGCATCGCCACCGGGATTGCCGCCGCCCTGGCGCGGCGCGGGTTGCGCGTTCAGCCGTTCAAGAAGGGGCCGGACTACATCGACCCGATGTGGCTGGGCCGCGCCGCCGGGCGTCCTTGCTACAATCTGGACTTCCACACCATGCCGCCGGCGGAGATCGTCACGACGTTCCGCCGCCGGTCCGCGGATGCGGATCTGGCGCTGATCGAGGCCAACAAGGGCCTGTTCGACGGTGTCGACGTGGAAGGCCGCGACAGCAATGCCGCGCTTGCGGCGCTGCTGGGCGCCCCCGTCGTCCTGGTGATCGACACCACCGGCATCACCCGCGGCATCGCGCCGATGGTTCTGGGTTACCGCGATTTCGACCCGGGCATACGCATCGCCGGACTGATTCTGAACAAGGTCGGCGGACCGCGTCACGAGGGCAAGCTGCGCGCGGCGCTGGAACGCTATACCGACATTCCGGCACTCGGCGCCATTGGCCGCGACCCCGACCTGGAAATCCGCGAACGGCATCTGGGCCTGATCCCGGCCAATGAGGAGACCGATTCCGAGGCCAAGATCGACCGGCTGGCCGCGCTGGCCGAGGCGCAGATCGACCTTGAGAAAATTCTGGAGGCGGCACGCGGCGCCCCGCGCCCCGCCATCGCGCCGGCACTGGCCGCCGTTTCGGCCGGGCGGCAGCCGGATCTGCGCATCGGCATCGCCCGCGACGCCGCCTTCGGCTTCTATTATCCCGACGATCTGGAGGCATTGGAGAACGCTGGCGCCCAGCTGGTTCCCTTCGATACCCTGGTCGACACGCATTTGCCGGATGTCGACGGCCTGTTCATCGGTGGCGGCTTTCCGGAAACGCAGATGCGGACGCTGGAGGCGAATTCAGGGATGCGCCGGTCGATCCGCACGGCGCTGGCGGCGGGAATGCCGGCCTATGCCGAGTGCGGGGGGCTGATGTATCTGGCGCGCAGCCTGACCTGGAGAGGCGAGTGCCGCGAAATGGTCGGTGCGATCGCCGCCGATGCGATCATGCAGGACCGCCCGGTGGGACGCGGCTACGTCATGCTGGAGGAAACCGGCGCGGGCCCCTGGGGCCTGCCCTCATCGGCAACGGGCGTGCCGGCACGCTTCCCGGCCCATGAATTCCACTATGCCAGCCTGACCAATCTGGCGGCGGACACCGCCCATGCCTATCGCATCGTTCGCGGGCATGGCATCGACGGCCATCGCGACGGTATCGTCCAGGACAATATTCTCGGCAGCTTCAGCCATCTGCGCGACGTCGCGGGGAATCGCTGGGCCAGCCGCTTCGTCGGCTTCGTCCGCGCCCGCCGCGGGCGGGCCAGAACGGCCTCGGTAATCCTCGGCGCCTGACGCCCCTTCCAGCCCGAACTCTCCGCTTCGTGACCGCCGCGCCCGGCCGGATGCGCCGGAAATCTGCACGGCATTTTATGTATTAATACGGAATAAACCTTTTCCGGCATCGTTGTATTGTCAGTTAACAAATTATTAACGACGCACAGAAGACCGGAAAGTTTTGATCATGACCTACGCAAATCAGGCAGAGTTTCACCGGGCCGCGAGCGAGCGGGCGGTTGGACAAACCAAGAATCGACCTGGGCGTGGATGGGGGAGCATTTTTTCCGTGGCCACGATGGCCGCGGCCTTTGCGGTTACGGTCTGCGCCCCGATTGGCGCCGATCTTTCCAGCAACGGGTTCGGCTTGGCCATCGGCAAACCGGCCTTGGCCGAAAAAGGCGGTAACGGCAAGGGTGGCGGCAACGGCGGTGGTAACGGCGGCGGCAACACCGGCGGCGGCAACACCGGCGGCGGCACGGGTGGCACGGGTGGCGGCACGGGTGGAACGGGTGGCGGCACATCGACGGGTGGACAGCCCGGGAGCAACGCGCCTGACAGCGGCGTGACCGCGGACAAGTCCGAGATCAACCCCTTGATCCTGCTTCCGGGCAAGAAGCAGGAGGTGACGATGGCGCTGTTCACAACGACGATCCGCCAGCGCTATCCCGCCGACGAGGTGACCGAAATCGACGATCCGTATCAGGCCGTATCGTTCTATACCGAGTTGGTTTCCATGGCAGGACAGAAAGTCACGCATGAGTGGCTCTACAACGACGCCACGCAATTCCAGGCCAGCTTCGATATTCGGGGCGACAAGTGGCGCGTATGGTCGACGCAATTGCTGCCCCGCGAGATGCCCGGTGAGTGGACGGTCAGGCTGATCGACGAAACCGGCAAGGTTCTGGAGGTAAAGACCCTCACCTACCAGCCCCTGCCGGACGCGCAGGTCGCCGGCACCATGTAGCTGCGAGTTTTGTGGGACGGCCGATTCAGCCCCCGGCCGATCCCGAACTGGACGCGCCCTTGCGGGAAACCGCATAGGCGCGTCTTTTTTCCCTCGCCGTCCCGCGCTACAGAAACGACCAGGAAATGCGCCATTTTTTGCCAATTCCGTGGAATAAACAACACCCCCATTCGTTTTATTAATGACTTATTAACCATTCGGGCCGGACTCGGCCGCCGCTATTCGCCGCCGAGCGCCGAAATCGAAGGGCACGTGGCAATGAAGCTTCAGATCATCGCGCTTCTGGCGATCCTTACCATCTTCGCCGTCGCCTTCGGGTAGAAGCCGGCAACCACTGGACTGAGGGGGAGCCGCCGCAGGGTGGGGTGGCGGTTGACCTCAGGGGCCGCGCGCCGGGATAGCCCGGCGCGCGGCTACCGTTTTCCACACCCGGTCTATCCATCGAACAGTCATAATTCTTCAGGCGATATAGCCGGCGGCGGCCTTCAGATAGGCCGTTGCCTGGCCAAGCCAGTGCGCGCGATCGTCCTGCCCCCGGTACTGGATTTGCAACAGCATGATGCGAGCGCGCTGCATTGCCCGGTATGCCTTGTAGAACCGCGACAACGCATCCGGCGGACTATCGTCGAGGGCCTCGGCACACAGTTCGGCGATCGCCTTTCCTGCCCCCGGCGAGCCGAGCATCTCGCATTCCATTGCCAGTAGCGCCAGTTCGTCGGCCCAGTCGAGAATTCGCAGATCCCTGTCATACTCCAGACAATCGAGCGCCGCCGGGGCTGGGCCGAGAAAAATATGCTGGGGACGCAGATCGCCATGCCCCTCGATCACCCTGCCGCGTCGGATGCGTCGGTCGAACGCCAGTGCATTGGTCGCCAGGACGTCCCGCAACCCGTCCGCCACGCGGACGACAATATCCATCGGCAGCCCGGTTTCCGGTTGCTGCAACGCCCGCTGCCACGTCCCTACCGAATCGGCGAGCCTCTTCCTGAACTCGGACGACGGCATGGCAACCGGCACCGCCTCGCCGAAGAACCGGGCCAGCATGGCCGCCACCGCCTGAAGAGCGGCGATCTCCAAGGTATCGGCGGCAATCGCGATGTCCAGCATCCCCGACGCGGGCAAGCGCCGCATGTGGACGACCCAGTCGACGACGACACCCTTTCCGTCCAGCCGCAGCCCACCGCTCTCGTCGACCACCAAGGGCACCGGGCCGATATATGCCAGGGGCGCCAGGCGCCGATTCAGTCGCACTTCGTCCTCGCAGGCGACGCGCCGCGATTCCAGACTGCGAAAGTCCACGAAGTCATAGAGGACCGGCTTTTTCAGCTTGTACGCAAAACGGTCTCCCAGAAAGACCCAGGACATATGGGTTTCCACCGTCTCGATCGCCTGTGGCGGATCGGGATAGATTTCCGGCCGTTTCAGGAACGAGACCTTTTCCGCGGCCGAAACCGGATGCGCGGCCGGGCTGCTGCCCGCTATCGCGGTCATGACGTCGCCGTCGCCAGCGCCCGAACCGCCGCCTCGTGTCGCATTGCCAAAACCATGCGCCGATTTAGCACCTTCGGCGCGTCGCCGTGCTTGACCTGGATCAATGATGCGGGGATGGGCACGGGCGTAGCGTGCGCACAGTGGTCTCCCCCTGCCCCCGGCACGAAGGATATGACCATGGCCGAAGCCACGAAAAACCCGGAAAGCGCGCCCAGGCTGGCGCATGACGATATCGTCATCATCCTTGGGCCAATGACGGATGCGCGTCTGGAAGCGATCGCCGCAACAGGCGCGACGATAGAGGAAATCGAAGAAGCCGCGGCTTGGGCCGCGGGTGAAAGCGATGTCATGGGCGAGGCCCGCCGCCCGGTCGCCGGGCCGGTAGCAGCCGTCTACGAAATCCTGATCGCGGACGAATATCTCGACGATCGTGACTGATCCTGCAAACAATCCTGTTGCCGCTCGCCCTGACCGAAGGCGCGTCGCATGTGACACGCCTCGGCGGCCCGCATATGCAGTGGAGTCCCGCATTCGACGATCTGCGTGACGTCGGGCTACCCGGACTGGAAGCCCGCGCATGTGCAAGCGCGATGAGTGGCGGTTCGAATTGGGGTCGCATGAAACCATGCCATGTCAGCGCAACCCCCGAGAATTGCCCGGCATGAAAGGCCTGGCGACGGCCATGATCGCCGTTTCCTGCATCGGCATGGCAGGCGCGCCCCTGGCAGCCGCGGACGATGCGCTGGTTGGCGCGCTCTCCTATTACAGGATTCAAGGCCACGAGAACCTGCTGGACGTGGCCCGCGGTCACGATCTTGGCTATATCGAACTGGTCGCCGCCAATCCGGGTATCGACCCCTGGCTGCCAGACCCGGGGCGAACCTTGCTGTTGCCGAAATCCATGCTGCTGCCGATGGCACCGCGTAAGGGTATCGTCATCAACCTGCCGGAACTGCGCCTCTATCATTTCGGCGCCGGTCCCGGGCTGATCGCGACCTATCCGATCGGCATTGGCCGCGAAGGGTGGGAGACGCCGACCGGCCGAACCGAAATCGCCCGCAAGGCAAAGAACCCCGCCTGGGTACCGCCGGACTCGATCCGCGCGGCAAAGCCTTATCTGCCGTCCTTCGTGCCGCCGGGCCCGGACAATCCGCTGGGTGCCTATGCGCTCTATCTGGGTTGGCCAAGCTATCTGATCCACGGCACCAACCGCCCCTACGGCGTCGGCCGGCGGGTCAGCAGCGGCTGTATCCGCCTGTACCCCGAAGATATCGAGACGCTGTTCGCCGCAGTGGAGATCGGCACGGCGGTCACCATCGTCGACCAGCCGGTCAAGCTCGGCTGGTCGAGCGGACAACTGTATCTCGAGGCACACCCGGATCTGTCACAGGCCGACCGGCTGGAGATGAGCGGATGGTTCCC
>JAHELM010000003.1 GCA_024644185.1 Rhodospirillales bacterium
GGGATGATCAAGACCGTATTCGATGCCAAGTCCGGTGAGTTGCTGGGTGCGCACATGGTCGGCACGGAAGTCACGGAACTGATCCAGGGATTCGTCATCGCCATGGGCCTGGAGACGACCGAGGCGGAACTGATGCACACCGTATTCCCGCATCCGACGCTTAGCGAGATGATGCACGAGTCGGTGCTTGACGCCTATGGCCGTGTTATCCACGTTTGACGCAGACGATTCTGGCACACTGGACTCCAATTCATGACCATAGAAAGCCCGCCGACATACCGGCATCCGGAAAAACGTAACCGGCCGGATAGTCCGATCCAGCGCAAGCCGGACTGGATTCGCGTCAAGGCGCCGGTCTCGCGCGAATACCAGGAAACGCGCAAGATCATGCGCGACCATGCCCTGAACACGGTGTGCGAAGAGGCGGCATGCCCGAATATCGGTGAATGCTGGGCAAAGAAGCACGCCACCATGATGATCATGGGCGAGACCTGCACCCGCGCCTGCGCCTTCTGCAACGTGGCGACCGGCCGGCCGAAGCCGCTTGACCCGATGGAACCGATGAATGTGGGCGGCGCGGTGGCACGGCTAGGACTGGCGCATGTGGTTGTCACCTCGGTCGATCGCGACGATCTGGAGGATGGCGGCGCCGAACATTTTGCCCGCACCATTGCGGCGATCCGCGAATTGTCGCCCAGCACGACGATCGAGGTCCTGACCCCGGACTTCAAGGACAGGGAAGGCGCCATCGAGCGTGTCGTCGAGGCGCAACCGGACGTGTTCAACCACAATCTGGAAACCGTGCCGCGGCTCTATCCGGAAATCCGCCCCGGCGCGCGCTATTTTACCAGCCTGGAACTGCTGCACCGGGTCAAGCGGCTGGACCCCGCGATGTTCACCAAATCCGGGATGATGGTCGGGCTGGGCGAGACGCGCGAGGAGGTTGGCCAGGTGATGGACGACCTGCGCGCGGCCGATGTCGACTTTCTGACCATCGGCCAATACCTGCAGCCGACCCGCAAGCACGCGCCGCTCGACCGGTTCGTCACGCCCGCCGAATTCGACGGCTACGTTACCCTGGGCCGTGGCAAGGGGTTCCTGCTGGTTGCCAGTTCGCCGCTGACCCGCTCGTCCTATCATGCTGGCGACGATTTTGCCCGGCTGCGCGCGGCCCGGCACGCCGCGACGGCCTGAGCGCGACCCATGGCGACACACGCGGAAAAGCGCACCCTGCCGCATGCGCCGGAGCAGCTTTTCGACCTCGTCGCCGATGTCGAGAAATATCCGGAATTCCTGCCCTGGTGCATCGGTGCACGGGTTCGCAGCCGCCGCGAAACTGTTCTGATCGTCGATCTGATCATCGGGTTCAAGGGCATCCGCGAGAGTTTCACAAGTCGGGTCACGCTGGACCGGCCGATGATGCGGATCGACGTCGCCTATCTCGACGGACCGTTCAAATATCTGAACAATCACTGGATTTTCCGCCCAACCGGCGAGGGCGCCTGCGAGATCGATTTCTTCGTTGATTTCGAATTCCGGTCACGTCTGCTGCAAAGCATTATCGGTGCGCTGTTCAATGAGGCGGTCCGACGCATGGTTACCGCCTTCGAGTCGCGGGCGGCGGCGCTATATGGAAAGGCCCGCAAATGAACCGGGTTTGCAACGAATCAAACTAAAAATTTAGTAGTCTTTGCCCCGGCGGATCGCATCCTGGGTAACCGTTGTCCGGATTTTTTACCATTCTAGGCATCACGCCTAGTTTCGGTTATCATCGGCCAGCGGAACCGGAGACTCGATGCCGATTAGTCCAAGACAGATACGCGCGGCCCGGGCCATGCTCGACGTCAAGCAACGTGACCTCGCGGACGCCGCAAGTGTCTCCCTTGCGACGCTGAACAACATTGAACGCGAGGTTGCCGCGCCGCGCAGCAGAACGCTTGCCGCCATTGAACGCGCGCTCGCTACCGCCGGAGTGGAGGTTTCCGAGGACGGGCTGTCGGAGGAGGTGCGGCTGCATCGCATGGCGCGTCCAGCGTCGTACGATACGCTGTTCGCCAGCCAGCGTGTCCTGGAAACCATCAGCCCGCGCTCCCTGACGCAGATCCGCAAGATCCTTCTGTTCGCCCGGCGCGACCAGTCTTCCGGCATGGCGCCGCCGCCCATCCGGGTCTGTTTGCTGCTTGAAGGTAGCAGCCGCGCCATTCTGTTCGATCAGGTAGGATTCAGTGCAGAAAACGGCAGCCGCGTCGCTGAGGTCGCTGGACTCTTGCTGGCCGGGTTCGCCTTTCATGCCGACCGGCTGTTCTATCTGGACGAGATCCTGGAGGACACCACCACCGCCGAATTGCGCGAGACGGTGATCAGGCTGCGTCACCGCAATTGGCTGAAGCTTCAGCACCCGAGGGATTTCTTCAACCTGTTCGACGATTGGGACGGCCATCTTCTGGACTACGCCCGCCGCCCGGGCCACCCGATGCGCGATCTCGTCGCCCTGTTGCTCAGGCGTCGAGAATCCTGAGCAACATCGTCAGTGCCACCTGAACGGTTTGCCGGCGCACCGCTGCGCGATCTCCGGTAAATACGTGGCGCTCGGCGCTCTGCCTGCCATCGCGCCGGGTAGCGACGATATGTACCAATCCGACCGGTTTTTCCGGGCTGCCGCCGCCGGGGCCGGCAATGCCGGTGACCGCCACCGCAATATCGGCGCGTGAACGGTCCAGCGCACCGGCGGCCATGGCCCGCGCGACGGTGCTGCTGACCGCGCCATGTTCGGCGATTGCAGCCGCCGGCACGCCCAGCATTTCTGTTTTCGACTCGTTGGAATAGGTGACGAAGCCGCGCTCGAACACATCGGATGAACCGGCGATCTCGGTGAGACAGGCCGCGATCAGCCCACCGGTGCAGGACTCCGCCGTGGCGATCCGCAATCCCTTGTCACGGAAACCGCAGATTATCGCCGCAGCGTCCTTCATATTCCGGTCTCGTGGAACAGAAAGCGCAACAGGGCGCCATAGGTCAAGACGGTTGCGATCGCCGCATAGACCCCGGCGATCATATCGTCCAGCATCACGCCGAGACCGCCCGGCACATCGCGATCTGCCCAATTGGCCGGCCACGGCTTCAGGATGTCGAAAAGCCGGAAGTAAAAGAATCCGATCAGATATGCGAGCGGGTTCATCGGCAGCAGAACGAGGGTAAGCCACTGTCCCGCGACTTCATCGATCACAATCGCGCCCGGATCCTTGACGCCCGCATGCCTGCCGTATACGTCGGCAGCCCAAATTCCGACTGCAAAAGCGATCAACGAGGCCGCCAGCAGGGCCCATTGGCCGCCGAGCCAGACGATAAGCGCCGCGAAGGGCAGGGCCGCCGCCGAACCCCAGGTGCCCGGGATCTTGGGTAACAGGCCCGATCCGAACCAGGTGGCGATCAGGAAGGCGGGGTGCCAGACCGGCAGCGACGTGGAAATTCTGGAGTTCATAGACCTACCGTTGCTGTGGCCTGGGCGGCGATTCCTTCGCCGCGGCCGGTGAAACCGAGACCTTCGGTGGTGGTCGCCTTGACGCTGACGCGGTCGATGCCGACACCGGCAATCTCCGCGATCCTGGCCCGCATGGCCTCGCGATGCGGTGACACTTTCGGCCGTTCGCAGATCACCGTCACATCGAGATGACGAATGTCCCCGCCGCGCGCCGTCACCAGCGATACGGCATGGCGCAGGAACGCCGCCGAGTCGGCGCCATGCCAGCGCGCGTCGGTCGGTGGGAAATGACTACCGATATCGCCGTCGCCGATCGCGCCCAAAATTGCATCGGTCAAGGCATGCAACCCGACATCGGCATCGGAATGGCCTTGCAGGCGCCGATCGTGCGGAACTCTTACGCCGCAGAGCATGACGTGGTCGCCAGGTTCGAAGCGATGAACATCGAACCCATTACCGACTCGCAAGTCCGGGCCGCCCAGCAACCGGCTGGCCCGGGCGAAGTCTTCCTCGGCGGTGATTTTCATATTGTCCTCGTCGCCCCGCACCAGCACTACCGGCAGGTTGGCTGCCTCGGCAACCGCCGCATCGTCGGTCAACGCCAGCCCGACGCATTGCCGATGCGCTTTCAGGATATCGGCAAAGAGAAAGCCTTGCGGGGTTTGCGCGCGCCACAACCCGGCCCGGTCGACCGTACCGGCCACCGCGCCCGACGCATCGGCGCGTTTCAAGGTGTCGTTGATCGGCACTCCGGCCACGGCGCCCGGGGATTTATCCAGGGCTGCCAGAACCCGGCGGATGGTTTCCGGCCCGACCAGCGGCCGCGCCGCATCGTGGATCAGAACCCGGTCTGGCGGCGATGCAGCCAGCATCTCCAGTCCGTTACGGCAAGAGTCCTGCCGCGTGGCGCCGCCGGCGATCGGTTCCGGCAGATCGAGTCCGATGACCGCCGCATCGTACAGAATTCGGTCGTCTGGGTGGATTACCACGCGCACGGCGGCGATTCCCGGCTGGCCAAGGAATGCCAGGCAACTGCGCCGCAGTACCGACTGTCCCGCCAAAACCCGGTATTGCTTCGGTATTCCACCGCCTGCCCGGTGCCCACGCCCGGCGGCGACGATCAGCGCGACCGCGTCGGTCATTGCGTCCAGCTCCCCGTGAAATCGGCCGCATATTGAACGTTTGGCTCCGGCCTGCCAAGGCGCTTTCCGGCCATGCGTTCGGTGCTATAGTGCGGCCGCCATGCCATATTTGACACTATTCAGCCTGTTTGCCCTTGCGGCTTTGATTCCCGCGGCGGTCGGCGCCTGGCGGCCGAGCAATGTGTCGAACCGCCGGTTCTGGTTGTTGACCGGTCTGGCTTTCGCCGGTTCCGCGGGATGGGTCGCATGGCGTTTCGGCGGTGCTTGGCATTCCGGACTGGCGGCAACGCTATGGGTTGCCGTGGCGGTCAGTGTAGCGCTGTTTGCCGGCCTCGCACGGTTCAGTCGGGAAGGCGGACGGCTGGCACCGTTGCTGTTTCCTTATCTGATCCTGCTTGGACTTGTTGCCACGATCTGGGAGCATGCGCCGGAGGAATCGCTGAGTGGCGACGCCCCGTCCACCTGGATTCTGGTCCATATCGCGGTTTCGGTGGTGACCTACGGGCTTCTGACCCTGTCGGCGATTGCCGGGTTGGCGGTGGTGCTGCGCGAGCGAGAGGTGCGTTCCAAGCGTCGGGGTGTGTTGTCCGACTTGTTGCCATCGGTTGCCGGCGCGGAATTCTTGCAGGTCCGCCTGCTGGTTGCCTCGGAATGTGTTCTCGGGCTCGGTCTCGCCAGCGGCATTGCGACGCAGTTTGTTGAGACGGGTCGTTTCTTCACGGCTGATCACAAGACTCTTCTGACGCTGGGAGCGTTCATTTTGATCGGCGGACTTCTGACGGCGCATTTCCGGACCGGGCTGCGCGGCCGGCGGGCGGCCAGGCTGGTTCTGATGGCCTATCTACTGGTTACGCTCGGCTATCCGGGCGTGAAATTTGTGCGCGATGTCCTGCTTGGATAATTAAGAAATGGTCTCCGGGAGCGAGACATAATCTCTTGCAAATCCTCCAAAACTACCCGTAAAATGACTAAAAAATAGGCATTTCCGAAATTCGCCTATCGATTAGCCAGATAAATGGGAAAAATGAATCCTGGAAAAAAGTGCGAAGCGCCGGCGCCCGATAGCGCGGCGATCCTGAATGCGCTTCCCGACCCGGTTCTCGTGACGGCCGCGGATGGCCGCATCTGCTATGCGAACAACGCAGCCGAACAACTTTTCCACACCAGTGTCGCCATGCTCTGCGAGCGTTTTCTCGACGAGGTCATTCCTCATGACAGCCCGGTGCTGCTGGTGGCCGAACGGGTGCGGCGCAGCGGAAACAGCATGTCGCAGCACGGCGTGCATCTGGAAACACCGAAGATCGGTGGACATCTGCTCAGGGTCGACGGCGCGCCGCTGCCAGACCGTCCGGGTGACGTCGTTCTTACGCTCAAGGAACAGTCGATCGCCGGCAAGATCGGCGAATCGCTGATCCACAGGGATTCCGTGCGATCTGTAACCGCCATGGCTGCCTTGCTGGCGCACGAGATCAAGAATCCGCTGGCGGGCGTGCGTGGAGCGGCGCAATTGCTGGAACAATCGGCCACGCCGGACGATACCCAGTTGACGCGATTGATCGTCGAGGAAACGGACCGGATCGTGGCCCTGATAGACCGGATGGAGGTATTCACCGCCGGTTCGCCGCTGGACGAACGGGGCGCCGTCAATATCCACGAAGTTCTGGAGCGGGTGATTGCGGCGGGGCGCGCCGGGTTCGCCAGGCATGTGCGGTTTATCGAGCGGTACGACCCGTCGCTGCCGCCGGTTTACGGCAACCGCGATCGATTGATCCAGGTTTTCATGAATCTGATAAAAAACGCGGCCGAGGCGGCCGCCGCGGATGACGGCGAGATTGTAGTGACAACGGCGTTCCAGCACGGCGTGAGATTGGCCGCGCCGGGGCTCGATGCGCCGCTTAAATTGCCATTGGTTGTAACAATCCAGGACAATGGTCCGGGCATCCCGGACGATCTGCGTCGGCACATTTTCGATCCCTTCGTAACGACGAAGCGGGGCGGAACCGGGCTGGGGCTGCCGCTGGTGGCCAAACTTGTCGGCGATCACGGTGGGGTCATCGATCTGGATAGCCGTCCGCGGCGAACGGTGTTTCGGGTAATGCTGCCGGTTCTGCGGGAGGGAGGGGACGGAGAGTGACTGAGGCAACGATTCTGATTGCGGACGACGACCGGGCAATCCGCACGGTTCTGACGCAGGCGCTGGGACGGGTGGGCTACCAGGTACGGGCAACGGGCAATGCCGCCACGCTATGGCGATGGGTATCGGACGGGGACGGCGATCTGGTGATTACCGACGTGGCGATGCCGGACGAGAACGGGCTGGATCTCGTGCCGCGCATTCGCAAGGTGCGTCCCGATCTGCGGGTCATCGTCATGAGCGCTCAGAATACCCTGCTAACGGCTGTTCGGGCCACTGAACGCGGTGCATTCGAATATCTCCCCAAGCCATTTGATTTAAAAGAATTTATTAATATCGTTCAGCGTGCACTGACGGAACCGAAAATACGTCCGGCGGATGCCGGCGAAGCGATCGCGAGCAATGAGGAAAAACTGCCGCTGATCGGTCGGTCGGCCGCGATGCAGGAGATTTACCGCATCCTGGCTCGGTTGATGGCGACCGATCTGACCGTCCTGATCGCGGGCGAGTCCGGCACCGGCAAGGAGTTGATTGCCCGCGCACTGCACGATTACGGCAAACGCCGCGGCGGCCCGTTCATCGCCGTAAACATGGCGGCAATCCCGCGGGAACTGATCGAGAGCGAACTTTTCGGACATGAGAAGGGGGCCTTTACCGGGGCTACCGCGCGGACCGCGGGACGCTTCGAGCAGGCGGATGGCGGCACGCTGTTCCTTGACGAGATTGGCGATATGCCGGTGGAGGCGCAGACACGCCTGCTGCGCGTCCTGCAGGAGGGCGAATATACCACCGTCGGCGGCCGCGCGCCGATTCGCGCCAATGTCCGGATCATCGCCGCAACGCACCGCGATCTGCGCCAGTTGGTTACCCACGGCCTGTTTCGTGAAGATCTGTATTATCGGCTGAACGTGGTCCCGATTCGTATTCCGCCATTGCGGGAGCGGATCGAGGATATTCCTGAACTGGTTCGCCATTTTCAGAGTGGCCTTGCGGCACAGGGCCTGCCGGCGAAGAATCTGGATATGCCTGCCATGGCGCGGCTGCAGACATATCGCTGGCCGGGCAATGTGCGCGAGCTGGAAAATCTGGTGCGCCGACTCGCCGCGCTCTATTCGCATGAGCGCATCGGGGTCGATGTCATCGAGGCGGAACTCGCCGATAGCGCCCCCGGCCGCATGGAAACCGGGGACGACGATTCGCGGGATGGGTTGTCGGCGATAGTAGAGCGGCACCTGAAGGCATATTTTGCCGCCCACCGAAGCGAGTTGCCGGCCGCCGGCCTGTATGACCGTGTGTTGCGCGAAATCGAACGGCCCCTGATCGAATTGTCGCTGAATGCGACCGGCGGCAACCAGATCCGCGCGGCGCAGCTTCTTGGGCTGAACCGCAACACGCTGCGCAAGAAGATACGCGAGTTGGACATCGAGGTGATGCGGGGCGTAAAATGAGCTGCCCACCGAGTTCAGGCGGCAGGCGATCCGTGGAGTGGTCCGATAGCTTATTTTCAACAATTTATAGCGGTTTGAGTCTGATAACGATGCCGACTTCCGCTGGCCAGCCAGAACACGGGGATTGACCGTTCAATGAATGATATTTCGCCCGCCGGTCGTCCGGCGCGACGATGGCTCGCACGGCTGTCCCGGTTGGCGGAACGGTGGCGCGTCGGCCGAATTCTGGCCGCCGCGCTGCCGGTACTCAGCATCGCGGCTGGAATCACCACTTACGTCGCCTTGACCGGTACCCAGTCCCTGGCGGGCAACCCTTCTTACGTCCTGCTGCTTCTGAATATCGATCTGATTCTGTTGTTGGCGCTGGCCATTGTCGTTGCGCGGCGGTTTGTGCGTCTGTGGAGCGAGCGGCGACGCGGTTCCGCCGGATCGCGGCTGCATGTGCGACTCAGCGTCATGTTTGGCCTGGTTGCCGTGGCACCGACGATTATCGTGCTCTTGTTTTCGGTTCTGTTTTTCGATTTTGGCATCCAGTCCTGGTTCAGTGAACGGGTCGGTAACACGCTGGAAGAAGCGCGTGCCGCGGCCCAGGGCTACCTGACGGAGCACCAGGAAAATATTCGCGCCGATGTGTTGCGGATGGCGCGTGACCTGAACCGCGATGCGGCGATTCTGGAGACGAACCCAAGATTGCTGAATCAGGCTCTGAACTTGCAGGCGCAGCTTCGTGGTCTTACGGAGGCCATCGTTTTCGATGGCGCCGGCAAGGTTCTGGCCCGGTCCGGCCTGGTCTACGCCCTGGAATTCGAACCGATCGACTCGTCGTACATGGAAAGCGCGCGCGCGGGAGAGGTGCCGATCTTCGTCAACGATAGCGACGACCGGGTCCGTGCGCTCGTCCGGCTGGACAGTTTTCTCGACGCATACCTGTTCGTCGGAAGGTTCGTCGATGCCACGGTTCTGGCGCATACCGAGCGCACCCGCGAGGCCGTGAACGAGTTCTATAATCTGAAGGCGAAAAGCGCCGACATCCAGATTTCCTTCACGCTCATATTCCTGGTCGTGGCGCTGCTGTTGGTTACGGCTGCGGTATGGCTCGGCCTTAACGTCGCCACCGGTCTGTCGCAGCCGATCAGCGAGCTTATCACAGCCGTTGACAGGATACGCGGCGGCGACCTTTCGGTGCGCGTTCGTGAACTCCCTCCCGACGATGAGATCGGCTCGCTCAGCCACGCATTCAACCTTATGACGGACCAGTTGGATGCACAGCGCCGGGACCTCGTCGACGCCAACAGGCAGTTGGATGAGCGCCGTCAGTTCACCGAGACAGTGCTGTCCGGTGTATCTGCCGGCGTGATCGGTCTCGATCGGAATGGGAGGGTAAATTTGCCGAATCGTTCGGCCACAAGATTACTCGGTATCGAGGCCCAGGACATGCTGGGCAAGCCGCTCGAAGAGCTGGTGCCGGAAATGGCCGGACTTCTGACGGAAGCGCGTCGGCACGGTCCGGCTCCGATCGAGGCGCAGATCAAGGTCGGCCGCCGTGGCGAAATTCGCACCCTGATGGTCGCTGTTGCCGTCGAAGAGCTGAAAGGTCGAACCATCGGTTTTGTTATTACCTTCGACGACGTCTCCGATTTGCTGGCGGCGCAGTGGAAGGGCGCGTGGGCGGATGTGGCGCGCCGCATCGCGCACGAGATTCGCAACCCCTTGACGCCGATCCAGCTTTCCGCCGAACGGCTGAAAAGGAAATATCTGGAAGAAATCACGAGCGACCGCGAAACCTTCAAGATCTGTACCGACACCATCATCCGTCAGGTCGACGAAATTGGCCGCATGATCGAGGAGTTCTCGAATTTTGCCCGCATGCCGGAACCGGTCCTGCGTCTGGAAAACCTGAATGAAATATGCCGCCAGGCAATGTTCCTGCAACGTAATGCGCATTCGGACATCACGTTCGTTACCGAGCTTCCCGACCAGCCTGCTTATGCAAATTGCGATGGCCACCAGATCGGACAGGTTGTCACCAATCTCCTGCAAAATGCCGTTGACGCAATGGAACGCAGAAAGGAGCCCGCCGACGCGGGGCCCAGGATTGCGCTACGCCTGTTGCGGCGCGACGATGTAACCATGGTCATAGAGGTCGAGGACAACGGGCCTGGACTGCCGGCGGAGGGACGCGAACGGCTGACCGAACCCTATGTCACGACGCATAGCAAGGGTACAGGACTGGGTCTTGCCATCGTGCGCAAGATCATGGAGGACCACGGCGGCACATTGTTGCTCGGCGATGCGCCGGATGGCGGTGCCCTCATCAGCGTGGAATTCCGAGACGGTGCCACGAATCGGACCAACAGCAAGGGGAGCCCGCAACGGATCCGGGAAGCGTCGTCGCATGGTTCATGAAATCCTGATTGTCGACGATGAGGCGGATATCCGAACCCAGATAGCCGGCATTCTCGAGGACGTGGGATACCGTGCACGGCAGGCGGCGAACAGCAGCGAGGCGCTGGAGGTTGTCGCCGGCCGCCAGCCGGCGTTGGTGGTCCTCGATGTCTGGCTGGGAAACAGCGAACTGGACGGGCTCGAGACCCTGGCCGCGATCAGACGCGATTATCCGGATCAGCAGGTGGTGATGATCAGCGGCCATGCGACGTTCGACATGGCTGTCTCGGCGACCAAGATGGGCGCCTACGATTTCATTTCCAAGCCATTCAAGGCGGATGTGTTGCTGCACACGGTCGAGCGCGCAATCCGCGAAATGCGGCTGCGGCAGGAAAACCAGGAACTGCGTACCCAGGCACCGGTCGCCCTGGATGAGCTCGTGGGAAATGCTCCGTGCATGGTGCAACTCCGGCAATTGATCGACAAAGTCGGCCCCAGCGACAGCCGGGTTCTGGTCACCGGGCCTTCGGGCGTCGGCAAGAGTCTCGTAGCGCGCGCGCTGCACAGGGCTTCGACCCGCGCATCCTCGCGCGTGGTCATTCTCAACTGCGCGTCGCTCGACCGAGAGGGTGGCGAAGAAACCTTGTTTGGCGTTGAAGCCGCAGCCGGAAGGCCGCGGCACATAGGCGTGATCGAACAGGCACATGGCGGCACTCTCGTGTTCGACGAGGTGACCGATTTGGCGGCGGAGGCCCAAGTCCGAGTCGTCGGATTTCTGCACGAAAATCGATTCAGAAGGGTGAACGGCCGCAAGAGCATCGACACCGATGTGCGAATCATTGCCACCACGCGGCGTGACCTGATGGCTGAAGTATCCGCCGGCCGATTTCACGAGGAATTGTTCTACCGGCTTAACGTGGTGCCCATCGAAGTTCCCGCGCTCTATGCGCGGCGCGCCGACATTGCCGCGCTGACCGGACATGTGATGCAACGGATCGCGGCGCAAAAGGGACGACCGCCACGGGCGATCGGTGCGGATGGCATGGCGGCGATGGAGGCCCACGGTTGGCCCGGGAATATGTGGGAGTTGGCTGCGGTGGTCGAACGCTTGCTATTGACGGCGCCCGGCAGCACCGAGGAACCGATCGATGGCGAAAGCGTGAGCAAGGCCCTGGGCCAGACAGATGGCGACGGCAGGCGCTGGGATCGTGCGATGGAGGTTTTGAACCGGCCGTTACGCGAGGCGCGAGAAGCCTTCGAACGCGAATATCTTGTGTTCCATCTCACCCGGTTTGGCGGCAATATCAGCCGCACTGCGGAGTTCGTCGGAATGGACCGGGCGGCCTTGCACCGCAAGTTGAAGATTCTGGGCGTGGCCACGTCCGGGGTACCGCAGGATTTGGGCAATTGAGCTTGACCGTCGGAAGGTCGTTTGAATGAAGGTCATCGTGTGCGGAGCCGGGCAGGTGGGCTTTAACATCGCCCGCTATCTGGCAATCGAAAACAACGACGTCACGGTCATCGACCAGTCGGCTGACTTGATCGGCAAGGTCAACGATTTGCTGGATGTGCAGGCCATAGTCGGGCACGCATCGCACCCGGATGTTCTGGAACAGGCCGGTGCGTCGGATGCCGATATGCTGATCGGCGTCACTTACGCCGACGAGGTCAATATGGTGGCCTGCCAGATCGCGCATTCGCTGTTCAACGTACCAACCAAGATCGCCAGAATCCGGCAGCAAAGTTATCTGAACCCGATCTGGGCCGATTTGTTCAGCCGGGAACACATGCCCATCGACGTGATCATTTCGCCCGAAATCGAAGTGGCCAAGGCGATCGGTCGCCGAATGAGCGTACCCGGCGCTTTCGACATGATCCCGCTGGGCGACGACAAGGTGCGGGTTATCGGGGTCCGCTGCACGGAACACTGTCCGATCGTCAACACACCGCTTCGGCAGTTGACCTCGCTTTTTCCGGAACTCAACATCATCATCGTCAGTATCATTCGCGACGGCCAGGCGACGGTACCAACCTCAAACGACCAGATGCTGCCCGGGGACGAAATCTATTTTGTCGCCGACGCGCGACATGTGCCGCGGGCCATGGCGGCCTTCGGCCATGATGAGAAATCGGCTCGTCGCGTGGTTATCATCGGCGGTGGCAATATCGGTTTCAACCTTGCCCGCGAACTGTGCGAGGCGAAACAGGGCGTGTCGACCAAGATCATTGAGTTCGATCGCGACCGCGCCCGCCGTGTCGCCCAGGCCCTGCCCGCGGTAACCGTCATCCACGGCGATGCCTTGGAGAACGAAATCCTCGAGGAGGCAAACGTAGCGACCGCGGAAACCGTGGTGGCCGTCTCGAATGACGACGAAACCAATATCCTTTCCTCCCTGCTGGCCAAGCGTTACGGCGTCGAGCGCGCGGTAACGCTGATCAACAAGGCGACCTATGCCCCGCTGATCACCACGCTTGGCATTGACGTCGTCGTCAGCCCGCGTGCAATCACGGTTTCGACCATCCTGCAGCATGTGCGCCGCGGCCGCATCCGTGCGGTGCACTCTCTGGGCGACGGTTTTGCCGAGGTTATCGAGGCGGAAGCGCTGGAAACCTCACCGCTGGTTGGGGCGCCGCTGAACGAGATCGATCTGCCGGACGGCGTCATCATCGGAGCCATCTTGCGCGACGGAAAGGTCATCATCCCGCGCGGCTCAACCGTGATCCAGGGGGCCGACCGCGTCATCCTGCTGGCTACCGCGGATGCGGTGAAGCAGGTGGAGAAGATGTTCGCGGTGCGTCTCGAATTCTTCTGAGATCCGGGGGGGGCAGCAAAATGCCGCGCTATGCCTATGTCAACGGTGCCTATGTTCAGCACCGCGATGCCGCAATCCATATCGAGGACCGGGGCTATCAGTTCGCCGACGGCGTCTACGAGGTGGCTACCGTTGCCGGTGGCCGCCTGATCGACGAGGAACCTCATCTCGACCGGTTGGAGCGGTCGCTGACCGAGTTGTTCATCCCGATGCCGATGAGCCGGCGGGCGCTGCGGCTCGTCATGCGCACGCTGATCTCGCGCAACCAGGTGCGCAATGGGATGATCTACCTGCAAGTAACGCGCGGCGTTGCCCCGCGCGATCACAAATTCCCTGCCCATGTCACGCCAGCTCTGGTTATGACAACGCGGCGCATCGATTTCGCGGCGCAGGAGAAATTCAAAAAAGGCGTGAGCGTCATCACGATCCCTGATCTGCGTTGGGCGCGTCGCGATATCAAGACTGTTGGCCTGCTGCCGAACTGCCTCGGCAAGCAACAGGCCTTCGAGGCCGGCGCCTTTGAGGCCTGGCAGGTCGGCGCGGATGGCTTCGTTACCGAGGGCACCTCGTCGAATGCCTGGATCGTCAACGCGTCAGGAACCCTGGTGACCCGGCATCTCAGCAACGACATTCTACATGGCGTTACCCGGCGAACCGTCCTGGCTATCGCCCGTGAAGAGAACATAGCCTTCCAGGAACGCCCATTCACCGTTGCCGAGGCGATGGCCGCAAGTGAAGCGTTCGTTACCAGCGCGACTTCTTTTGTCACGCCTGTCATCCGTATCGACAATACGGCGGTTGGCGACGGCCGGCCTGGCCCATTGTCGCAGCGCCTGCTTGGCTGGTATCGTGATTACGCTGAAGGTTTGAGGGCGGGCGCGTGACGGCGGCCGACGCACCGCGGGCCGTCGTCTTCGACTGGGACAATACCTTGGTCGATAGCTGGCCAACGATTCACCATGCGCTGGCGATCACCTTCGAGGCGATGGGGCACAGCCCTTGGACCCTCGACGAAACCAGGGCTCGGGTCCGCCACTCGCTGCGGGACAGTTTTCCGGTTCTGTTTGGCGACCGCTGGGGCGAGGCGCGGGATATCTTCTATGCCGCCTTCGAGCGGGTTCACATCGAAAACCTGGCGCCGATCGACGGGGCGGAGGATTTGCTGGCCACGCTCAGCGCTTCCGGACTCTATCTGGCCGTGGTCAGCAACAAGACCGGCCGGTATTTACGCAGCGAGGCCGACCATCTTGGCTGGTCGCGGTTCTTCGGAAAAATCATCGGAGCCGGTGATGCGGCGCGCGACAAACCGGCGCCGGAAGCCCTGCTGATGGCCCTGAACGGTGGGCCTGCCGAGATCGGGCCAGCGGTCTGGTTCGTTGGCGATTCGGGCATCGATATGGAGATCGCCCACCGCACCGGATGTATCCCGGTTCTTTTGCACGGACTCGATGCCAATGCACCTGAAT
Source organism: Rhodospirillales bacterium (assembly GCA_024644185.1). Taxonomy (GTDB): domain Bacteria; phylum Pseudomonadota; class Alphaproteobacteria; order UBA8366; family JADFVY01; genus JAHELM01. The sequence goes on from JAHELM010000003.1 coordinate 14,870, forward strand.
TTGTCGAATGGCCGCCCGCGCGACACTTTTCCGGTTGCAGCGCCCTAAAAGGTTTTTTCTCCAACTCCGAAAATTAGAAAAAAAGCCAGATTTCCGTTGGCGCGGGAGGATAACTCACCCATATTAATCTTGGGTCCGGCGGTTTCGCGCTGGACGCCCAACGAATCCGACAGAGAGCCTTGGGGCAAGAAAAATGTCTACGGAAAAAAACCAGAACGTGCAGGACGTATTCCTGAACAACGTCCGCAAGAATAAAATGCCGGTCACCGTATTTCTCGTTAACGGTGTGAAATTGCAGGGTATCATAACCTGGTTCGACAATTTCTCGGTTCTGCTGCGGCGCGATGCGCACTCGCAGCTTGTCTACAAGCACGCAATTTCGACCGTTATGCCGGCACAGCCGGTCCAGCTCTTCGAGCAGGATCGGGCGGAAGCCGTTACGGCGGAATAACTTGTCCGATGGAGCGCCGTCCACGACCGACCATCTGACAGACTCAACCGGACGCGCGCTGGTTCTGCATCCCGTGGTCGCCGCCGCCTCTGTGCGGCGTGACCCGCAGGCTTGTCTTGCCGAGGCGGTGGGTCTTGCCGAAGCCATCGATCTGGACGTCGTGCACGCCGAGACGATCCGGCTGACCGCGATTCGCCCTTCGACCTTTATCGGCAAGGGCAGCGTGGAGCGATTCGGGGAGTTGATTCAAGCACTGGAAGTCGGTCTGGTTTTCGTCGACACGACACTTGGTCCCGTTCAGCAGCGCAATCTCGAGCGGGAATGGAAGACCAAGGTCATCGATCGTACCGGCCTGATCCTCGAGATTTTCGGGGCCCGGGCGCGCACGCATGAAGGGCGGCTTCAGGTCGAACTCGCGGCGCTGAGCTATCAGCGCTCCCGCCTCGTGCGAAGCTGGACACATCTCGAGCGGCAGCGGGGCGGTTTCGGCTTCCTCGGCGGTCCGGGCGAAAGCCAGCTGGAACTCGACCGTCGTCTGATCGGCCAGCGGATCACCAAGCTGCGCCGCGAATTGGTTGACGTAAAGCGCACCCGCGGTCTGCATCGCCAGGCACGCCGGCGGGTGCCGTATCCCGTGGTTGCCCTGGTCGGCTATACAAATGCCGGAAAATCCACGTTGTTCAACCGCCTGACCAAGGCCACCGTATTGGCCGAGGACATGCTTTTCGCGACGCTGGATCCGACAATGCGGGCGCTCATGCTGCCGTCCGGCCGCTCAATCGTGCTGTCCGATACTGTCGGCTTCATCTCCGATCTTCCAACCGAACTTGTCGCCGCCTTCCATGCCACACTGGAGGAGGTTGCGGAGGCGAATATCGTTATTCATGTTCGCGATGTGGCACACCCCGATAGTCAGGCGCAGAAGGCCGATGTCGAGGCTGTACTCGAAGGAATCGGCCTGGGAGGGACTCCGCCGCTCGAGGTTCTGAACAAGCTGGATCTCCTGGATGCGGAGGCCCGCCAGACTCTTCTGGCTCGCGCTGGGCGCGATTCCGACATGCTAGCCCTGTCCGCGCTGACGGGGGAAGGGTGCGATGCGCTTCTTGAGACGCTCGACCGCAGGCTCGCCGAAGGCCAGCATGTGGTCGATCTCGAAATCGCCCTGTCGGATGGCGCTGCCCTGGCTTGGCTCTATCGGCATGGGCGGGTAATCGAACGCCATGACGAGGGATTGGCGGCCCATCTTCTGGTTGCGCTCGACGTTGCCGACGAGGCCAGATTCCGCCAGCGTTTCCAAGCCGGCTCGCGGTAACGAGGGTGGCCGCCATTCCCGACTCCGATCGCGTCGTCGCGATCATCCGGGAGACTGCGGAACTCGATATCCTGCCTCGATTTCAGCAGTTGGCTCGGCATGAAGTCATGGAAAAGAATGCTGGAGAGATTGTCACCATCGCGGATATCGAGGCCGAGCATCGATTGACGCAGGCGCTGGGTGCGCTTGTACCGGGCTCGCGCGTGGTGGGAGAAGAGGCGGTCTCGCTGGATCCTGCATTGCTCGATACGCTTCGGCTTGGCGGACCGGCATGGTTGGTCGATCCGGTCGATGGAACCGGAAATTTTGCTGCCGGAAATCCTGTTTTTGCGGTCATCGTCTGTTATCTGCTCGACGGCGAAGCGCTTGCCGGCTGGATCCACGATCCGATTTCCGGCGATACGGCGGTGGCCATGCAAGGGCAGGGGGCATGGTTCCGCGGTGCGCGGCTGAAATCTGCCGACCCGACCGAGCTTGGGTCCATGATCGGCTCCCTGAATCACAGTTACTTCCCGCCTGAACAGCGTGAAGAGGTGAGGCGGCGCGCCCGGCACTTTCGGGAACTGGCGAGTTATCGCTGTGCCGCCCACGATTATCTGTCGCTGGCGCGGGGCGAAAAACATTTCTCGCTCTATCGCAGACTCTGGCCGTGGGACCATGCCGCGGGGGTTCTGATGCTGTCGGAGGCCGGCGGCTATACCGCCCGGTTGGATGGCGAGCCATACCAGGCCACCGGACGAGAGCCCGGCTTGTTGTCGGCAGGTAGCCGGCAGATCTGGGATGATGTAAAATCATACCTTCAGGCGCCGCCTCACTCGCATTGAGCTCGCCCTCAACCGGCGTTAGAATGCGGCAATCCATTCCCGATTTGTTTTCCCAGATATAAGACTTGGTGTCATGGGCTACCACATGGCCGGCCACCTCAAATCTCGCGGCGGCCACGAAGTCACCGTCTACAATCGCACGGCGGCGAAGGCTCAGGCCTGGGTGAAGGAACATGGTGGCAAGGCTGCGAAAACACCTCGCGAAGCCGCTTCCGGAGCCGAGTTCATCTTCACCTGTGTGGGAAACGACGCCGATCTGCGAAGTGTGGTTCTGGGCGATGACGGCATCTATGCCGGCATGAAGAAGGGAGCAATCCACATAGACAATACGACCGCTTCGGCGGATGTGGCACGCGAGCTTTACGCCATCGCGAAAAACCAGGGTCTGGGTTTTATCGACGGGCCCGTGTCCGGCGGCGAGGCCGGTGCCAAGAATGGCGCCCTGACCGTGATGTGCGGCGGCGATCAGGCTGATTTCGACCTCTCGCAGCCGGTGACCGCCAGCTTCGCGCGGGCCGTAACGCTTCTGGGCGAGGCTGGCGCCGGACAATTGACCAAGATGGTCAACCAGATTTGCATCGCGGGCCTGTTGCAGGGGCTGTCCGAGGGAATGAATTTCGGCAAGCGGGCCGGCCTCGATATGGACAAGGTGCTGGACGTCATTTCCAAAGGTGCCGCGCAATCCTGGCAAATGGAAAACCGCGGCCGCACCATGTGCCGCGGCGAATTCGAATTTGGCTTTGCGGTGGATTGGATGCGCAAGGATCTGGGTATCTGCCTCGACGAGGCCAACCGCAATGGCGCGCGGCTGCCGGTGACAGCCCTGGTCGACCAGTTTTACGCTCAGGTTCAGGCGCGCGGCGGACGCCGCTGGGATACCTCCAGCCTGATGAACCTGCTACTCAAGGACTGACGCTTCGCCAAGTCACAGGAACGGCGCCCGGCGTGGCATCTGCCCGCCGGGTGTCGCCGTTCAAGGGGTGTTTTTCGCGTCCGTCCAAAGGCTTTCCAACTCGTCCGGGGTGGCGTCCCGCGGCGCCCGCCCGGCCTGCATCAGTCGCGTTTCAACGTGGCGGAAGCGATCCTCGAATTTTCTGTTGGCGCGGCGCAACGCCGATTCCGGCTCCACATTCAGATGGCGCGCCAGATTTGCCACGGAAAAGAGCAGGTCGCCGAATTCGTCCTCTATCCGGTCCAGTCCCGTATCGGCGTCGATTTCGGCCCGCAACTCCGATAGTTCCTCGTCGATTTTTGCCAGAACACCAGTCGTATCCGGCCAGTCGAATCCGACACGTGCCGCGCGTCGGCCAAGCTTCATCGCCCGCGTCAACCCGGGCAGGGCAACCGACACGCCGTCAAGAACACTGGGGGCTCGTCCCTCGGCCTCTGCCTTGACGGCCCGCTCCGCAGCCTTGTGATCCTCCCAGGCGATGGTTTGCGCAGCAGAGGATTCAACCGTTTCCGCGCCAAACACGTGGGGGTGTCGGCGGATCATTTTGTCGGTGATGGCTTCAACCACGGCACCAAAATCAAAACATCCAGCTTCTTCAGCCATGCGGGCATGGAACACCACCTGCAGCAGAAGGTCACCCAGTTCGTCGCGCAGTGCCACCATGTCGTTCCGGTGGATTGCCTCAGCCACCTCATAGGCTTCTTCGATCGTGTACGGCGCGATACTGGCGAAATCCTGCTCGACATCCCAGGGGCAGCCATCCTTGGGATCGCGGAGTCTGACCATGATCTCGAGCAGTCTGTCGATATTGGCGCGGGCGGTATTTCCGTTCATGCGAAACCTTGTCGGTAGGCGGGAAGGGTGTCGGCACCTTGGAGCGCGGCCATGAAGTTGGCAATGCGGTTTCCATCTCGACCTCCCGGGTTTTCCATCGTATATCTACTAGTAGATAATTGAAAGCCGAGGTCAGGATGGCAACCAATCCCGGACAGCGCCGTTGGCGCGACAAGAACCGTTTTGTAAAGACCCAGCTCAATGTCATGGCCCGCCGGCTCGTGCATAACGATCTCGACGAAATTGCCGGCGTGTTCGACCTGAGGGGGAAGGGGGAGGCGGTCGCATTCTCGTCCTTCCTGGCGAAGGGGCTGGTGCAATATGCCGCGCACAACACGCAGGCTCGACAATTGCTCGATGTTTTTTCAGAAGCCTGGATGCGCGACCGCGATCTCTACCGCTAATCAAAATGACGGAATTCGGTATCGCGTAAATTCGTCGTTAACCGTTACTCCGATACTCTGGCACCCATGAATTTGCGCAAACCTTGCGGAGCCTACGAGCATGAGCCGTCGTGCCGAATATAATCTTGATGCCCTTATCTGGAAAAACCGGGGTGAAGGTCGAAATACCGGCTGCCCGCGGCTGGCCTCGCTGGTCCGCAACGCGCGTGAATTTGCCGGTATGAGTCTCGAGCAGCTCGCCCAGGCGCTCGACATCGACACCGCGCGTGTTGAGGTTTGGGAAACCGGCACCGAAGGGATGAGCCGGGGCGACGTCGAAGCGCTTCGCGCGCTGATGCCGAACGTCGACTTCTCCGCCGTGCGCTATCGCCCAACTCCCCATCATGGAGAAATCGCGCATATTCCGCCGGACTGATTCGACTTCAAGGTTCTCTCTGCATTTCTCAAGGCCGCCCTGGGCAAGACCACGGCGGCCTTATTTTGTCCAGGTGGCGGGGGGGATGCAAAGGAACGGAGGGCCGCGTCGCCGGGACATCGGCACGCCCGGATGCATATCCATAATCCGTATAATGTATATTATGGAAAACACTTATTGTTTTCGTATAATCAATTCATTGATTACCGAACTTGCAAACGATTGGCGATCGTCCGCGGAGCGTGGATTGTGACGCTCCACCCGCACTTTCAGACTCGCGTCTTCACGATCATCCCGTCATGGGCAGGACGAACACCGTTCGGCAACGCGTCCAGCAACGCCTTGTAGTCCAGCAGATGGCTCATATGCGTGAGCCAGGCACGTTGCGGCCGCACCCGGTCAATCCAGGCCAGCGCCTTGTCGACATGCGCATGCGTTGGATGCGGATCCCAGCCGAGACAACCAATGATCCAATCCTCTACGCCCTCCAGCGCCGCAAATGCCGTGCTGTCCAGTTCGACCACATCGACCGAATAGGCAAATCGGCCGATGCGAAGGCCCAGCGTCTCGCTATAGCCATGATCCTGCCGGATCGGAACGATATCCAGGCCGCCGATGTTGAATGGACCGTCCACAGGCCGCGGATCGAGGCATGGTTTGTAGAAATAGCGCCGCCCAGCCGTATCGAGCGGCGTGAACACGTATCCGAATCGCGTGTTGATCTGCTCCAGCGTAGCGGGGCTGCCATAGGCCGGAATGACCGCGTCCATGGCGACGTTGACCCAGCGCAGATCGTCGATTCCATGAATATGGTCGGCGTGCGCGTGGGAGAAGATTACCGCGTCCAGGCGCTTGACGCCGGCGTCCAGAAGTTGCTCGCGGCAATCCGGCGATGTGTCGACCAGGATGCGCGTCTCGCCGTGTTCGATCAGGATCGAGGACCGCCGCCGCCGATTGCGGGAGTCGGCTGGATCGCATGCGCCCCAGTCGCCCCCGATCAGCGGTACGCCGCCGGACGCGCCGCAGCCAAGTACCGTAACCTTCATGGACGGCGCACTCGACTGAATAGTCGGTAGAAATTTTCGCTTGTCAGCCGCGCGGTCTCGGCACTGTCCAGACCCATGATCTCTGCGACCTTGTCGGCGGTATGCGCGACGAAGGCCGGCTCGTTGCGCTTGCCCCGCCGCGGGACTGGCGCCAGGTAAGGTGCGTCGGTTTCAACCAGAATCCGATCCGTCGGCAAGGTCCGCACTGTGTCGCGAATGGACTCCGCCGACCTGAATGTGACAATTCCGGACAGTGAGATATAGAACCCGATTTCCAGTGCTTTTTCAGCAAGTTCCCGAGACGAGGTAAAGCAATGGATGACCCCGGTGAAGGCGCCCTTTGCGTATTCCTCATGCAGGATTGCGACCGTATCGTCGTCGGCGTCGCGGGTGTGCACAATCAGCGGCAACCCGGTTTGCCGTGCCGCGGCTATATGCGCACGAAAGCTGGCGCGCTGGGCATCGCGGTCGCTGTGATCGTAGTAATAATCCAGTCCGGTCTCGCCGATGCCAACGACCAGCGGGTCGGCGGCGTGCGCAACCAGGGCCTCCGTCGTCGCCAGAGCCCCCTCCTCGTCTGCTTCGTGGGGATGTACGCCCACGGAACACCAGAGTCCTTCGTGGCTGGCCGCGATGGCGCGGACCTTCTCGAACTGACTCAGCCGCGTGCAGATCGTTACCATTGTGGTGACGCCGGCGGCACGGGCGCGCGCCAGCACCGCGTCCAGCTCTTCGGCGAAATCCGGGAAATCGAGGTGGCAGTGG
>JAHELM010000196.1 GCA_024644185.1 Rhodospirillales bacterium
ATCCGACAGGTCGACGAACAGATATTCCGGTGTCGGCATGTTGGAGAGCTTGGCGACGGCGGCGTCCGCCCCACCTTCGATCACGTCTTCTTCCGGCAGGTAAAGATCGCGCGCGAAATCCTTAAGCGCGGCGCGTGTCGCCCCGTCGGTGGCAAAGCCCATGAATGATTTACGCACTGTTCCAGTATCCTCTTTAACACACTCTACGCCGACGCCGATTCGAGCTGCTGGCGGCCCCCGCCGCCCGTTCCCTACTGGCTGATCGTTACCGGTTGGACGTCCTTAACCCTGCCGGTCTGGTAGTTTACGACTGCGCCGACCGCCATCAACGCGTCGGTCAGGTCGAGCGGCAAGCCCTGCACGAGATGCTGTGGATAAGCCGCCTGCTGGGCCAGGGCCGCCTTGTTCGAGCAACCGTAATTGGACATGTTTACATTTTCGTAATTGCGCATCTCATTGGGATCCCACTTCCCGCATTCCGGTATCAGCGGCAGGAAGGCCTTGTATTCAACCATCACCACATTGTCGTAGCCGTCATCGGGGGCGGATTGCATCCGTTCCTTGATGACGCGCGTTTCCGGACGCAGCCCCAGCTTCTTGAGAAAGACTTCGATCTGGTCGCGTTGCTCCATTCGTTCGGTTCGCGCCGCCAGCATGACCCGGTCGCCGGGCCGGGCATTGAGCCCGATCAGGAACCCGTAAAGATCGCGCAGATTCCGCTCCGGCACCTCGATAGTCGCGCTGTTGGTCGGAACCAGGTGGGTGTGCGAGGTGTACTGTACCGAAACCGGCGGGCCGAACTGGTTCAGTTCCGCAACACGTTCCTTGGCCATAGGCTGTTCCTTGGCGCAGCCGGTGACGAACACCGCCAGCGCCATGATCACAACCGGGGCCAGGCGGAAGGAACGATTGTTCAGACTATTATTCATAGATCCTACTCCACCACAAACCCAACCGGCCCGACCAGATTCACGCCGCTGGTATGGGCTATACGATCCGGCATGGGCCCCGTCGAATCGCGATAGAAATTTCCCCAGACCAGGCGGTCGGTGTCGGTCGCGGCCTGATATCCGTCCGTCGGCAGGGGAATGCGATCCCTGGTGGGGCGAACCAGTATCGGGGTTACCACGATGATCAGTTCGGTTTCGTTCCTGCGATAGCGATCGGACCGGAACAGCGCCCCGAGAATCGGCAGGTCGGCGAGTCCCGGAAATTTGGTGACGTCGTTGCGCGAATTGTTCTGCAGCAAGCCGCCGATCACCATGCTTTCGCCGTCCCCCATCTCCACCGTCGTCGAGGCCCGCCGGACATTCAGCGCCGGAATCTGAACGCCGGTAATGACGATACCGCCGCCTTCCTGCTTTTCGCTGACCTCGGGCGCGACCTTGAGCGACACCCGGGCGTCGCTCATCACCGTCGGGGTGAAGGCCAGCGACACGCCATAGGGCTTGAATTCCACCGTTCCCGACGAACCCTGGCTGGCCGCCGTGCCGTCGGGATTGGAAGCCGTGGTCTTGCTCTCGGGGACGAATATCGGAAGCTCGCCGCCAACCAGGAAGGTTGCGGTCTGCCCCGAGATCGCGGTGAGGTTGGGGGCCGCCAGCACGGAGGCCAGGCCCTCGGTCTCCAGCGCCTCGAGAACCGGCGCCACGGAACCGTTACCGAGGCGTGTGGATATCGCGGCCGTGCCCGCCGATTCGATCAGCGTCGGATTGACCGTCGGACGGAAGAACCCGATCCCGCTGGTGGCGTTGAAGTCGACACCGATCCGCTTCAGGGACGCACGCGATACTTCGGCGATGGTCACCCGCAGATTGACCTGTGTCGGCATGGAAACCTTCAGTCGATTCAGAACCTTTCCGCTGCTGCTTTGTCCGCCGCTGTCACCGCCAAAAAGCATGGCCAGGGCGCCGCCGTCACTGCGACCGCCCCCGCCGCCCGCCCCGCCCGTGACATAAGCTTCCACCAGGCCCATGACCTGGGCCGCCTCGCTCGGCGTTCCTACCGTGCCGTCCACCACCAGCGTCGTGTTCACCATCGACAGGGCGATACCGGAATTGGGAATCAGCTTGTCGATCGCCTCGCCGAGTTGCGCAAGGTCGTAGCCGACAATGATCTTGCGGTTCAGCAATATCTCGTCCTTCTTGTCGAGCGCGAACAGCGAAGTCTCGCCGGTCTGCCTGCCGAACACGTAAACCATCCGCGATGAGCGGATTTGCAGATCGGCAATTTCCGAATTGGCGAGGAATACAGTCGCCGGCGCCTGATCGAGTCGGATCAGTCGTCCCTTGTTGACCTCGATGTAGATTTCGCCTCCGGTGCTGTCGATAATCTCGATCGCCCGCGCTGGCAGCGAAGCCAGAAGGCCCAGCATCGCCAGCCCCAGGCCGAGCGAACGCAATGCCCTGGTCATCCCCGGCCCGATTTTCGGCATGGCCATCATCACCCTGTTTCCTCTCACGACTAGTTCTTGACCCATACCGTGCTCATTACGTTGCCCTTCACGACCCTGATAGAGTTGCCGCCTCCCTCATCCTCGCTCTGTCCCCGGCGGCGGACCAGCAGCTCTTTCGCAAGCGTACGGCTGTCCCGGGCGATATCCGTGCTCCGGTTCGTACCGGTCTCCGCCAGCAGCGAGCCGCCCAGCAGCGAGCCTGGCGCGACGCCGTCCGTCGCGTTGGACAGCTTCAGCCCGTCGGAATCCGCGCCAGCCACCCGATCTTCCTCGGGCGCGATGGAGCGCAGCGCGAAATCGAGCTGGCCAACGTCGGAAGCCAGGGCAATCGCCTCGGACTGCTTCGGCGTGACTTCCAGCGTAATCGTCTTGGCAAGGGTCGCGTTGCTGGCCTGCGTCGATTGATCGACGGCGATCACGCGCAAATCCGTCATCAGGGTCTGCGAGAACGGCCCTCCCAGATCCTTGTTCTGCACGCGCCAGATCATGTCGACCCGATCGCCCGGCAGGATGAAGCCCGAAATACCGCTGGTCTGCGTAACGTTCACCGAAACGGCGCGCATACCGGGTCGCAGCACCGCCGCGAGGAATCCACGCTCGCCGGCGCGCGCCACCAGACCCGGGGTCATCGGCTGGCCGGCGGCGATCGGCAGGCGCACGACGGTACCGACGAAATCGTTGATCGTCAGCTTCTTCTCATCGCGACCCGCATCCGCCACGCTCACGCCCTCGGTCACATAGCTGGGCACGACGCTTTCCTGAGGCCATTCCTGCCAGTGCAGGTCCTCGGTGCGAACAAAGGTGCCGACCACCAGATCGTTCTTCGCCACCAGAACCCTGGACGTCGGGATCGTCGGCGGCACCACCATGCGCTGGCTTGCCAGGTCCTCCTTGATGCCCTCTCGCGTGCTGCTCAGGAAATTCATGAACCCCCAGGCGACCGCGACCGAAATAACCGCGGCCACGACCAAAAGAGCTATGTTGCGCCCGTTCATATGCCCACTCTCCTAGATTAAAGCCCGGACGGGGCGCGCATGGTCAAAAGCGCCCAGCCGACGAACACGCCGCCAAGCGCGATCGGTACCCCATAGGGCATATGCTTCGCAAGAAATGCATCGCTCAAACGATCCCTGCCCATCGAAGACAGGACGCTGGCAACGACGAAGCGCGCCTTCGAAAGCATTATCATTGCCAGAACCCCACCCGACAAGGCGCAGATGATCAGCGCCAACGGCGCCAGCACGGGTCCGGCCCACAGCATGACAACCGCCAGAAGCTTGGCATCCCCGGCGCCGAAGGTTCTGGTGGCGAACATCACGAAACCGACAGCCAGGCTGCCACCAAAAACCGCCAGCCCCAGAAGCCAGTCGACCGGCGCGGGGCTGACCAGCACATGAACCGGATAGAACAGGAGAATCGACAGAACGACCGTATTGGGTATTTTGTATGAAATAACGTCGGACACCGCCGCAACCAGCAGCAGCCCGACAAACAGTCCTATTGTAACCTGATGGCCCAAAACGCTCTCGAACATGCGAATCCTCTTGCAGACGTCTCCAGCCGCCATCCGCCGGGGGGATGAGGCAGAGCTGGTCACGGCAAATGCGGAAACGTCCCCCACTCGCCCCTTGTGACACTAATATACGCCGTTGATTAATTTAACCTTAATTGCGCGATTCTATTCGCGACCGCGGCAAGCCCGTTTTTCGGCGGCCGTCCACGCCCTTTGTCCACGTGTCGCCCATATGCGCACATCGTTACAGCCGGATGAACTCACAACGGTCAGCGGGTTCTAACGGATCGCGCCGCGCATCGGGAGGCGGACACGAAAACAGGCGGCTCCCTGGAGGGAACCGCCTGTCTTCAAACGAGATGCGACTCGCCCCAGAAGCCGCGGGGCCAGGCTTCTACGCGATCAAACGGACGTCAGAATGGTCGCAACATTGTTGAAAATCTTCTGCAGCGAACTGCCCAGGAAGGTCAGCGCCGCGATGGCGGCGACCGACACCAGGGCGGCGATCAAACCGTATTCGATCATGGTCGCACCGGACTCGTCATTCAGGAATTTATTCAGCATAACTATCGGCTCCTCAGGTATGATTGACGCCAAAATACGCCCGTGCCGGAACTCCCGGGTTCCCGGACAAAAGCAGGTTGCGCGGGCCTTCCTGAAGCCGGGCTGAAAGAATGTTTCAGATTGCAGTCAGGAATTGCGAACCCGTAATTGCCGCGTATGGTCGCAGGATTTCTCGATGGTCGCCGCAATCTCCCCGCGAACGCCGCCGCCGACCGGGATTTTTCGATGCGCCGCCCCCTCGCAATTTCTCCCACCGGACCCGCGCCTGGAAGGCGGTATAGCCCGTTCCGGCCATGCGGAAAATATCGTCGGGGAATTGATTCAATTTGTTTTCGGTCGATATCCGCACGGCGAGTTGAACGAAACGGCGTGAATTTTTCCAATTCGCCAAGTTCGGCTCGGCAGCGGAAGAAACGACCTATCCGAACTGGATGCCACCGAGCCGTTCGCGCACAGGCACCGACCGGATCGCACCTGTTGCGCCCTGACCGGCGCCAGATCCAGGAACGAAAACGGGCGGCGCCAATGGCGCCGCCCGTCTCCAACTTGCCACGAACCGCCGCGCCCGACGGCGCGGCGACCGTGAATGTCGTATCAAACCGAGGTCAGAATGGTCGCAACGTTGTTGAAAATCTTCTGCAGCGAGCTACCCAGGAAGGTCAGCGCCGCGATGGCCGCAACCGACACGAGGGCGGCGATCAGGCCGTATTCAATCATGGTCGCGCCGGATTCGTCCGCCAGAAATGCCTTCAACATTTGTAATCTCCTGAAAGAATGATGCCGGGTTGGCACCGTACGGCAATACCGATATTACGAGCCGCGGAAACAGACATGACCCAATCGGGCTATTGGTTGCGGAAATAGATTCCATTTTTCTATAATTTAATGCCTATTTGAAACATTGGCTGTCTTCCGCCGATTTCGAATTACGAATTTTAATTTGTGTTTGCTATTTTTGATGGCGTGTTTTCTTTTTTGTCTGGGACAATGGATAATAATTGTATAATTACCTGCTGGATCGTCAAGAATTGGCTCGTTGGATATGCTGCTTTTTGCGCCACCGAGCGGATTCGCGAACCCCGCCCCCGGGCGCCGCTCATC
>JAHELM010000197.1 GCA_024644185.1 Rhodospirillales bacterium
GTTAGGTGCAATGAGGCAAGGTCAGAACTCGAAGCGTTCGCGAGGGCGCGGCAGCAGCAATCATAGCGGCGGCGGCGGCGGCGGCGGCATAAGCGGCGGTGGCGGTGGCCATAACCGCCGGGGCGGCCCCGGCCGGATGCATACCTTCGACAGCAACGGACCCAGCGTGAGGATCCGTGGCAATGCCTCTCAGGTGCATGAGAAGTATCTGGCGCTTGCCCGCGATGCGAACTCTGCCGGCGACCGGGTCGCGGCCGAGAGCTATCTGCAATATGCCGAACACTATTTCCGCATCATCAACGCCGATAACGACGGCGAGGGTCGTAGCCATCAGCAGCAGGGCGGGTTCAGCCGCGACGGTTACAGCCCGGCGGACGACTTCGAGGAAGAGGATGACGGGCTTGCCAGCGGCCAGCGGCCGCAGCAACATCAGCAAGTGCGCGGCGACGGCGGTCGTCGGCAACGGGATGCCCGACCGAACGGCTCCGACGGCGGGCCGCTGAGATCGCAGAGCGATCCCTCGGCGCAGCCGCAACCGGTCGATCTGTCGCCGCGACCCATGCCGGCCATACAGCCCACTCCGGTTGCGCAACCGGCGCCGACGCCGGCGGTTGCCGCCCCCAGGAGCAATGATTTCGAGCCGGAGCTCGGCCTGCCTGCCGCCTATACCGCGGCCGTCGCGCCCCAGGAAGAACCGGCGCCGGCGCCGCGCCGTCGGGGTCGCCCGCCGGGCAAGGCCCGCGCGCCAAGCGCCGCGAAGCCCGATGGCGATGCGACGCCGAACGAGGAATAGGGAATGACGCCGGCCGGTTGGCCGGCGTTTTCTTGTATACGGCCGTGGGTCGATCGTGGCGGGGGGTCAATCGTCGTTGACGGAGATGCTGTCGCCGCGGCGAATTGCGCCCGCCCGGGTGACGCGGGCATAGATGCCGCAGCACAGATGATCGAATCCCTGCCGCAGGATATTCAGCATGTGCAGGTCGCGTTCGCCGGTGTCCGGGTTTACTTCCGTGGCGGCGCACCGTTCGATCGGCTCGACGACGCGCAGGCGCGCCTCTCCGATCGCCAGGGTCCGGCCGGGCCATCCCATCTCCGTCCAGGCCGGCACGCCGTCCACATGCAGGTTGGCGCGAAACCGGTGTGGATCGACCGGAACGCGGGCGACGCGTTCGATATCCGTCACGCTGGCCAGATTGACGATCGAAATCAGCTTGTCCTGCCGGTCGCTCAGCATTGCGCCCGGAACTTCGACGATATGCGGATTGCCGCGCGGTCCGCGTGGCAGAAACGCGTCGAGGAACTGCTCGATGAGCATGCAGCCCAGCGGTGTCTCTATATTCCCGCGGGCGACCTGACGTCCGTCGCGCAGCACGGTCAGATATCCGGTTTCGGGGTCGAAGCGTGTCCGCAGCATGGCCAGGCGTTCGTCGCGCATCAATGTCAGGAAATGCTGCTTCGGCAGCCAGTCCGGATTGCCGCGGTCAAACTGGCTCGACGCATGTGCCAGCGCGAACCGGCGGTCATGCGGGATGCCCTGGCCGGATGTCAGCATGGCCTCCGATATGGCTTCACCGGACAGGCCTTTGACGGAATAGCGGTGGATAGCAGTCAGGATCATGACCGTGCCTCGTGCAGGAGTGCCGCAGCGCCGTGTCTCCCGGCCAGCGCTTCCGCGCCGCGTTGCAGACCCAGCGCATGCAACTCGCGCAGGAAGCCCCGTTGCGGGTTCAGCTTGCTCGACTGGCCGAACGGCTCCAGCATGTCGCCACCGCAGATCACGTGCAAGTCCAGATGGCGCAATCGCCGGCCCAGGGCGCCGCTCAGTGCACCCTTTCCAGCAAGATCGCGCAGCATCGCCAGTTCTTCGAGATCGCGCTCCAGCGGCCCGGTGAACAGCATCCGGTTGAGACGGGCCTGAATCGCGCGGGCGCTGACCGGCGGCTGCGCGGCCTCGCCCGTGTCGAGCCGCAGCAGGAAGACGTCACGGCTCTGGCTGCCGACGATCAGCGGCAGCAGCGGCGGGTTGGCGGTAAATCCACCATCCCAGTAATGGCGGCCGTCGATTGCCACCGCGTGATGCACCCAGGGCAGGGTGGCCGAGGCAAGAACGGCCTGCTCGCTGATTTCGGCGGTTTCAAAGGTGCGTGGCTTGCCGCTTTCCACCTCGGTTGCGCCGACGAACAGGCGAATTCGCCGATTGCGCCGCAAGCGCGCGAAATCGATGTGCTCTCGCAGAAGATCGCGCAGCGGATTCATGTCCAGCGGGTTGAATTGATAAGGCGAGAGGACCCGGGTGAACAGGTCGAAGCCGACATGGCTGCTGGCGTGATCCAGGTTCCAGCCGCGCGCCATCTGATCCATCAGGCTGGCCCGCAATGGGCTGAACGAGGCCTTGGCACCGATCCGCCGCCACAGGGTGGCCAACGATTCGCGCGCGCCATCGGCGCCGCCGTCCAGCCAGCCCTGCGCCAGGAAAACCGCATTGAAGGCGCCGGCGCTGGTGCCGCTGATCGCTTCCGGCACGATGCCACGATCCAGCATGGCGTCCAGAACGCCCCAGGTAAAGGCGCCATGCGCACCGCCGCCCTGCAGCGCCAGCGCCACGGGCCATCCGGTGCTTCCATTGCGCCCGCCGCCCAGCTTTCCGGCAAAGCTGCGCAAGGCAGTCGCGTAACCGCGCCAGCCTGCAAGGGATTTCGGGGTCGAGGATCGCTCGGTCATCGGGGTGCTCCCGCGGCTGCCCGCATCGCAACAGGGCGACGCTGCACCGCAACATAAGATAGAGCCCCGGAGCCCCTGAAGAAAGCGTTAACGGGCCGGCGGCAGCGTCCGCATGGGCCGCGGCACTAGGGTTTCCGCTTGTAGGATTCGCACGGGTAGACGGCCTGCAATCCATTCAGCAATACCAGCGCGATCGGTTCGACTCCGGTATACGGTTGCGGCCTGGTACCCTTGGCGGTCACAATTTCCTTGTCGATCAGGCCGTACAGGTCGTCGGCGGCGAGATACTCGCTCCCCGGCGGGCAGAACGCCATCGGGTAGCCATCGGCGTCGTAGCGAAGCGAAGTCGTCAAAAGGGCGGTATAGGTTCCCTCGATGAACAGCTTCAATATCGCCTTGCTTTCAGAATCCCGGGCGCCGCGCAGTTGCTGGTAAATGGAGACGTTCATATCGGCCATGGCCGTTCCCGAACCGATGCCCATGACCAATATGGCCACCCCGAGAATCCGCGACATATCCAGTCTCCCGAAAATATAAAGTTTCGCCAGGTGTCCGAACTCCGCCGACGCGATGCTTCGGCCCCCCGGTTTCGCAACATGCCGTCATGATACAGAATTTTCCGGTCGGCGCAGCGGCCAATATCGATCGCGGCCGGCGCGCGGGGCCGGGCAGGCGATCTTGCCGCGGCGTCTTGAGCCGGCCCACACCCGTCCCCATGTAAATTCCGGAACGCGGGATGCCTCGGCTGAGGGTCCCCACAGGCTCAACCTCGGTCGTCCGCCCATTCGGGGGACGCAAGCAAGGATGCGGAGCATCATGGATTTCGAGAACTATACCGAACGGTCGCGCGGCTTCGTGCAGGCAGCGCAGACGCTGGCGCAACGGTCCGGCCATCAGCGGCTGACCCCCGAACATATCCTGAAGATCCTGCTGGACGACAAGGAAGGCCTTGCCGCCGGGTTGATCCGCGCGGCGGGCGGCGATCCGGCCCGCGCGCTCAAGGACGTCGAGGCGGCGTTGGCCAGGCTGCCCAAGGTCGAGGGGGCGGGCGCCGGGCAGATCTATCTGGCCCCGGAAACCGCGCGCTTGTTCGAGCAGGCCGAGGCGGTGGCCAGGAAGGCCGGCGACAGCTTCGTCACCGCCGAGCGGCTGTTGCTGGCGCTGGCTCTGGCGCAGGGCACGCCGGCGGCCGCTGCCCTGCAGGCCGGCGGCACCAGCCCGCAGGCGCTGAACGGCGCCATCGAGGCGCTGCGCAAGGGCCGCAAGGCCGACACCGCCAGCGCCGAACAGTCCTATGACGCATTGAAGAAATATACCCGCGACCTGACCGAGGCCGCGCGTGAGGGCAAGCTGGACCCCGTGATCGGCCGCGACGAGGAAATTCGCCGCACCATCCAGGTCCTGTCGCGGCGTACCAAGAACAACCCGGTTCTGATCGGCGAACCGGGGGTCGGCAAGACCGCCATCGTCGAGGGACTGGCCCAGCGCATCGTCAATGGCGACGTGCCGGAGGGGCTGAAGAACAAGCGCCTGCTGTCGCTCGATCTCGGCGCCATGGTCGCCGGGGCGAAGTTCCGCGGCGAGTTCGAGGAGCGTCTGAAGGCGGTATTGCAGGAAATTTCGGCGGCCGAGGGCGAGGTCGTCGTCTTCATCGACGAACTGCACACGCTGGTCGGCGCCGGCGCGGCGGAAGGGGCGATGGATGCCTCGAACATGTTGAAGCCGGCGTTGGCGCGCGGCGACCTGCACTGCATCGGTGCCACCACGCTGAGCGAGTATCGCAAGCATGTCGAGAAGGACGCGGCGCTGGCCCGGCGGTTTCAGCCGGTCTTCGCGGCCGAACCGACGGTGGCCGACACCATCTCGATTCTGCGCGGCCTGAAGGAAAAATACGAGTTGCACCACGGCGTGCGCATCACCGATGCGGCGATCGTGGCGGCGGCGACGCTGTCCAACCGTTACATCGCCGACCGTTTCCTGCCGGACAAGGCCATCGACCTGATGGACGAGGCGGCCAGCCGGCTGCGCATGGAGGTCGACTCCAAGCCCGAGGCAATCGATGAGCTGGATCGCCGCATCATCCAGCTGAAGATCGAGCGCGAGGCGCTGAAGAAGGAGACCGACAAGGGCTCGCGCGACCGGCTCATGGCGCTGGAGAAGGAGCTGGCCGGGCTGGAGGAGGAATCCGGCCGGCTGACCACCCAGTGGCAGGCCGAGAAGGACAAGCTCGCCTCCGGGCAGGATATGAAGGAAAAGCTCGACGCGGCCCGCCTGGAACTGGAACAGGCGCAGCGTCGCGGCAATCTGGCGCGCGCCGGCGAACTCGCCTATGGCGTCATTCCCGATCTGGAACGCAAGCTTGCCGCCGCCGAGGGCGATGCCGACGGCCACATGCTGAAGGAAGAGGTGACGGACGGCGACATCGCCGGCGTGGTCTCGCGCTGGACCGGCATCCCCGTCGACCGGATGCTGGAGGGCGAGCGCGAGAAGCTGCTGCACATGGAGGATTCGCTGAAGCGCCAGGTGATTGGCCAGGAAGAGGCGATTGCCGCCATTTCCAACGCGGTGCGGCGGGCCCGGGCCGGATTGCAGGATCCGAACCGGCCGATCGGCTCGTTCCTGTTCCTTGGCCCCACCGGTGTCGGCAAGACCGAACTGACCAAGGCGCTTGCCCGCTTCCTGTTCGACGACGATCAGGCAATGGTGCGCATCGACATGTCGGAATACATGGAAAAGCATGCCGTCTCGCGGTTGATCGGCGCGCCGCCCGGCTATGTCGGCTATGAGGAGGGTGGGGCGCTGACCGAGGCGGTGCGCCGCCGGCCCTATCAGGTGGTGCTGTTCGACGAGGTCGAGAAGGCGCATCCGGATGTGTTCAATGTGCTGCTGCAGGTGCTCGACGACGGG
>JAHELM010000198.1 GCA_024644185.1 Rhodospirillales bacterium
AGGAAACGTCGCGGCACGACGATGGCCGGGCGCGCGCCCGTGCCGACATGCACCAGCGCCCGCTCCCCGACGAAAAAGTCGCCCAGCCCGGGCACCTCCACGTCGGCGATCACGCGGCCGCTCTCCATCTGCGGATAGACCTGGCGGATGGTGCCCTCGACCGCCGGCTCGTCGCCGGTCTGCAAGCCGCGCCGGCCGACATGGACGGTATCGCCCTGCTTGATGAAGCGCGCATGCCGTTCGGGCAGTTCGATGCGCAGGACATAGCGCTCGGCGGCGATCAGGGCGATCGTCTCGCCCGGCATGATCACCGCGCCCTCGGTGACGGCAACCTTCAGCACGCGGCCGTCCGCCGGCGCCAGAACGGCGCCCTCGGCAAGCTGCTCGGCGATGACCGCGCGCTCGGCCTGGGTGGCCGCCGCGGTGCTGCGGATCACGTCCAGATTGGTTTGCGCCTCGTCGACCCGGGCCTGGGTGGCGGCCCCCGTCTGGCGCAGCTTCGCCACGCGGTCCAGGTCGGTCTCCGCCAGCTTGCGCTGCGACTCGAGCGACCGCAGCCGGGCATCGACCGCGACAAGCTGCAAGGGCAGCTTGGGATCGTCCACGGTGGCGATGACCTCGCCCGCCTTGACGGCCGAGCCCTCGTCGACCTCGAGTTTGCGGACCGTGCCGCCGATACGCGCGCGGGCGGCGGCGACATCGACACTCTGCACGGTTCCAAACACCGCCTTGGGGTCGTCCAGCATGCGCTGTTCGACGGTGAATTCGGTCTGGGCTTGGGCGGCGCCGGCGAAGGCGACAATTGCCAGGGCAAGGACGATTCGGGGCATGGCGGAGGATCCGTCTGTTGTGCCGGCGATCCGGCGCATGGATAAATTAGAAGACGCTTATAAACGGACTATCAGCTAGGGACGGTCGGGCGACGTTCAAGGCCGTGGCGTGAAATTAACCCGCCCGCGGCCGCATGTCACGGATAGGGGGCAATTTAACCAAATCCGCCTGTTTCGGCATCGCCCAATCGCATTAGAAAGCATATTTTCTGGAAATATACGGCAGTATATAGACTGCCGACAGTTGCGCTGGTACAATTCTTTGCCAGGTTGCGCATCAATGTTGCCGCGTCGCGCGTACAGGTCCATAGAAGACCGCTGGCGACGCAAGTATGGGTTTTCAGGAAGGGGCTTTGGACTGGCATGAAGATTCTGATCGCTGACGACCATCATCTCCTGTCGGATGCACTCGCCCAGCTCGTTCGCGAGAACGAGTCGGATGCCGAGGTGTTGCAGGCGGCTTCGCTCGACGATGCGATGGCCGCGATGGACCGCGAGAGCGCGGTCGAAATCGTCCTGCTCGACTACGATCTCCCGGGCATGGACGGATTCAACGGGTTGACGCGGTTTCGCGGCCGTTATCCGAATGTTCCCTGCGCGATCTTCTCGGGTTCGTCGGATGGTGGCACGGCGACCGATGCGCTGGCGCGCGGCGCCGCCGGCTTCCTGCCAAAGAATCTGTCGGCGCCGGCGTTCTTTCATGCGCTGAAGCTGATCCAGGTGGGCGAGAAATTCATCCCGGCGCAAGTCTACGCGGATATCGCCAGCCATTCCACCGCCAGCCGCCGCAGGCCGAAGGACGCGACGGATTTCGTCGCCGGCGCCGGGTTGTCGCGCCGCGAGGTCGAGGTCCTGCGCGCCCTCGTGCAGGGCATCTCGAACCGGCAGATCGGCGATCAGCTCGGCGTGGAGGAGGTGACGATCAAGCTGCACCTGCGGCGCATCTACAAGAAGATCGGCACCGCCAACCGGACCCAGGCGGTAAAACTGGCGATGGCCGCGGGCCTCGTCTGATCGCGGGATCAGGTCGCCGGCCCGGGTTTTCCGTAGGTCTTGAATTTTTCCAGAACGACGCGCATTTCGGCGGCCGGCAGGATGACCGGCTTGCCGATCTGCAGCGCGCGCCAGTATTGCTGCGCCAGGGTTTCGACCTCCAGCGCCAGGGCCAGAACCGATTTCAGGTCACGGCCGACGCAGATCATCCCGTGATTGGCCAGCAGGCAGGCCGTTCGCCCCTCCAGCGCCGCCAGCGCGTGGTCGGAAAGTTCCTGCGTGCCGAAGGTGGCATAGGGGGCGCAGCGTATCGTATCGCCGCCGGCCACCGCGACCATGTAGTGGAAGGCCGGGATCTCCATGCCCAGGCAGGCCAGCGCCGTGCAGAACGGCGGATGGGCGTGCAGGATCGCCCCGACCTCGCCGCGGATTCGCATGATGTCGTAATGGAAGCGCCATTCGCTGGATGGCGGCCTGGTGCCGCGCGGCGCGCCGGATTCGTCGATGAAGACGATGTCGGACGGGGCCGTCTCGGCATAGGGAAGCCCGCTCGGCGTGATCAGCAATCCGTCGGGAATCCGGGCACTGACATTGCCCGCCTTGCCCTGGTTGATGCCCAGCGCGTTCATCTCCAGACAGGTCCGGACGATGTCCCGACGCAGGGCGGCGTTGGCGGGCGCGGGGCGCGCGGCCATCGCGGCTATTTGAAGCGGAAGGTGATGCGGCCCTTGGTCAGGTCATAGGGGGTCATCTCGACGGTGACCCGGTCGCCCGCCAGCACGCGGATACGGTGCTTGCGCATCTTGCCCGACGTGTGGGCCAGAACGTCGTGTCCGTTATCCAGTTCCACCCGGAACGTCGCGTTGGGAAGAACTTCCTTCACCGTCCCGTCGAACTGGATCAAGTCTTCTTTGGCCACGAATCCTCCTTGGTGATTGGCGTCAGCCGCTGCCGTCCTTATCCTGACGGACGAGGGTTGTTACCACTTAACGGAAGCGGGGAAAAGGGCCTACGGAGAATCCGGGCGGTTTCCCGGCGATCAGGCGCCCGCCACCGTCATCCCGTCGACGCGGATCGTCGGGGCGTCGGTGCCATATCGGAATTTCAGGTCGTTCGCCGGGGTCAGGTTCAGGAACATGTCCCCCAG
This sequence comes from Rhodospirillales bacterium, assembly GCA_024644185.1. Taxonomy (GTDB): domain Bacteria; phylum Pseudomonadota; class Alphaproteobacteria; order UBA8366; family JADFVY01; genus JAHELM01. Next base: position 2,971 of record JAHELM010000198.1, read on the forward strand.
GTTGCCGGCGATGGTGATTTCGCTGACCGGCCAGGCGATCTGGCCGTTCTCGATCCAGTATCCCGCGGCACCCCGGCTGTAGTCGCCGGTAATCGTGTTGACGCCCATGCCGATCAGCTCGGTGACGTAAAGGCCGCTCTCGATATCGGCCATCAGGGCCGCCGGCGTCTCCCGCCCCGGCTCCAGATACAGGTTGGACGCCGAGGGCGAGGGCGGCGAGGAGGTGCCGCGAGCCGCCCGCCCGGTGGACGCAAGTCCAAGCTGGCGTGCCGTGCGCAGATCCAGCAGCCAGTTCATCAGCACCCCGTCTTCGATCAGCGACATGCGCGGATTTGCCATGCCGTCGGCGTCGAAGGGCCTGGAGCGAAGCCCGCGCTGGCGATGCGGATCGTCGACGATGCCGATACCGGCGGAAAAGATGCGCTGGCCCATGCGGTCCTTGAGGAAACTGGTTCCGCGCGCCACCGCTACCCCGTTCACCGCCGAGGCCAGATGGCCGATCAGCGAGTTCGCCGCGCGCGGGTCATAGACCACGGGGACCCGCCCGGTCTTCGGCTTGCGGGCGCCCAGGCGACGGACTGTCAGTTCGCCGGCGCGCCGGCCGATTTCCGCGGGGTCTTCCATATCCTCCAGGAACACGGTGCTGGAAAAATCGTAATCGCGTTCCATCGCCGTGCCCTCGCCGGCCAGCACGGATACGCCCACGCCGTGACGCGAAATGCCATAGCTTCCGGCAAACCCGTTCGACGCCAGCAGCGCGATCGAGGACAGGCTGTAGCTTGCCTCGGCGCCCTCGGAATTGGTGATACCGGCCACCGCGCGCGCCGCCTCCTCGCAAATCCGCGCCCGCTCGGTCAACTGCCCCGCACCGACCTCCACCGGGTCGCAGATATCGGGGTCGCGCAGCGGGCCCTTGAAGATTTCGTCCGGCGCGGCCAGGCCGCAATAGGAATCCTCGGGCACCACGGACGCCATCGCCAGGGCGCGTTCGACCAGCTCGTCCAGGCTGCCGCGGCTCAAGTCGCTCGACGAGGCGATCGCCTGCCGCCGGCCGATCAGCACCCGCAGGCCCAGATCGCTGCCCTCCGACCGCTCCAGATGCTCCGGCGCGCCCAGACGCTGCGCCACCGACAGCGAGACGCCGGTGGCCAGCACCGCATCGGCCGCATCGGCGCCGCGCCGCCTGGCCCGCGCGACCAGGTCGTCCAGCAGGTTCAGGGTTTCGTCGGTCTCGACCACCGGCGGCGGGACTTTATAGCGCATGAGGGGCGGTTCTCCGGATATCGGTGTCCCCCCTATATAGAGGCCGATTGCCGCCAGTGCCAGTGACGGCGGCGGGCGGATTCAAGCGATCCGCGATTTTCCCGCCGGTCGGGCGCCGCCGGTGCTATTTCCAGATCGGCTTGCCGCTGCCGGGCAGACCCAGATCGTCCCACATTCCGGTGACCCGGTCGATCACGTCGCGGTCCATCCGGATCTGGCGGCCCCATTCGCGCCTGGTTTCCGGCGGCCATTTGTCGGTGGCGTCCAGGCCGATCTTCGAGCCGAGGCCGGATTCGGGACTGGCGAAATCCAGGTAATCGATCGGCGTTCCCTCGATCAGGGTGATGTCGCGCGCCGGGTCCATGCGGGTGGAGATCGCCCACATCACGTCGGTCCAGGAGCGCGCGTCGATGTCGTCGTCCACGACGATCACCCATTTGGTGTACATGAACTGGCGCAGATAGGACCAGACGCCCATCATCACCCGCTTGGCGTGGCCGGGATAGGCCTTCTTCATCGAGACCACGGCGATGCGATACGAACACCCTTCCGGCGGCAGCCAGAAATCGACGATCTCCGGGAACTGCTGTTGCAGCAGCGGAATGAACACCTCGTTCAGCGCCTGGCCGAGAATGCTCGGCTCGTCCGGCGGGCGACCGGTGAAGGTGGACAGATAGATCGGATCGCGCCGCATGGTGATGGCCGACACCGTGAAGACGGGAAAGGATTCGACCGAATTGTAGTAGCCGGTGTGGTCGCCATACGGCCCTTCGTCTCCGTATTCGGTCAGCGAGACATGACCCTCGAGGACGATTTCGGCCTCGGCCGGCACCTTCAGCGGCACCGTCTTGCAGTCGACCAGTTCCACCTTGCGGCCGCGCAGCAGCCCGGCGAACTGGTATTCCGACAGGGTGTCGGGCACCGGCGTCACCGCCGCCAGGATGGTGCCGGGATCGGCGCCGATGACCACGGCGGCCGGCAGCGGCTCGGGCCGTTCCTGCTTCCAGCGCGCATGGTGCTGGGCGCCGCCGCGATGCCGCAGCCAGCGCATCAGCGTGGTGTTCCGGCCGGTCACCTGCATGCGGTAGATACCCAGGTTGTAGTCGTCCTCGCGGCGCTTGCCGGGGCCCCTGGTCACCACCAGTGGCCAGGTGATCAGGGGCGCCGGCTCGCCCGGCCAGCAGGTCTGGACCGGCAGGCGGGCCAGATCGACCGCATCGCCCCGCAGCACCACCTCCTGGCAGGGCGCGCGGCCGCCGGTGGTCTTCGGCTTCATCGCCATGACGGTCTTGACCATGGGCAGCATGTCCATCGCCTCGCGCCAGCCGCCGGGCGGCTCCGGCTGGCGCAGGAAGGCCAGGGTCTCGCCGACCGCGCGCAGCTCG
>JAHELM010000199.1 GCA_024644185.1 Rhodospirillales bacterium
GCCCAGCGGCCGGCCGGCGACGAGGATCAGCCGGGCACCCTTCGCGCCGGCGCGGATGCGCACGGCATCGCCCTGGCCCAGGACAGCGAGTTCGCCGTCGCGGATCAGCCGCCCGCCGGTCGCCTCGCCGGCGCCGAGTTCGGCCTCGCCGCCGAACACATAGGCGAAGGCGTTATGCTCGGGTGCGATATCGTGGTCGCTGACCGTGCCGGCCGGCATGTCCAGGTCGATATAGACCGGGGCGGCGGCGATACCGCGCACCGGTCCCTCGACGCCATCGACGGTTCCGGCGATCACCTTGATCCGCACGCCGTCGGGCCGTTCCGCGACCGGCACTTCCTCCGGCTCGATATTCTGGTAGCGCGGCGCGCACATCTTGTCGCGCGCCGGCAGATTGACCCAGAGCTGGAAACCCCGCATCTCGCCTTCTTCCTGTTCCGGCATCTCGGAATGGACGATGCCGCCGCCGGCGGTCATCCACTGCACACCGCCGGGGCCAAGGACGCCGGAATGGCCGGCATCGTCCTGATGGCGCATGCGGCCGGCCAGCATATAGGTGACCGTCTCGATGCCGCGATGCGGATGCGGCGGAAATCCGGCGATGTAATCGTCGGCCGAGTCCGAGCCGAATGCATCGAGCATCAGGAAGGGATCCAGGTAATCCAGTTCCGACGTGCCGATGATTCGCTTCAGGCGAACACCCGCGCCGTCGCTCGTTTCCCGCCCGAAGGTGACCTCGGTCACCGCCCGCCAGTTCCGCGCCATGCTCTACCGCTCCTCGTTCTTCGTGTTCCCCGGACAATGTAGTGCGCGCAAGCCGAAGGTTAATCCTCTTTTTGGAACCGCATTGTTTCCGGGACGAGACTTCGGCGCTGGACGAGGGGGATCGTCCCGGCGCAGGATGTCGCCGTTTTACGGCACGGAGGATGCATGCGGATCAAGGGAATCCTGTTCGACAAGGACGGGACGCTGGTGGATTTTTTCGGTACCTGGGTGCCGGCCTATCGCGCCGCCGTCGACCTCGCCGAACAGGCCACGGGGATTCCCGGGCTGGCGGACCGGTTGCTGCGCCTTGGCGGCTACGATCCGGTAACCGGCGCTCTCGATCCGGAATCGCTGCTCGCCGGCGGCACGACGTCGGACATCTGCGATCTGTGGACACGAGAGGCAGGGGTTGCCGATGCCGATGCGCTGGGCCAGCGTCTGCACGATGCAATGGACGACTACGCATCGCGCTTCCCCGTGCCGGTGGGCGAGGGGCTTGACGCGTTGTTCCTGCGCCTCGGCGCGCGCGGGCTCGCTCTGGGCATCGCCACCATGGACAGCGAGATCGTTGCCCGAGCCACCGCCAGCACCCTGGCGCTGACCGACAAGCTGGACTTCCTGTGCGGCTATAACAGCGGCCACGGCGCCAAGCCGTCCCCTGGCATGGTCATGGGGTTTTGTGCCGCAACCGGGCTTGCGCCGCGTGACGTGCTGGTCATTGGCGATACTGATCGCGACATGAAGATGGCACGGGCCGCCGGGGCCGGACTGGCGGTCGGCGTATTGACCGGCGCCACCCCGCGCGCTGGGCTGGCGGTCATCGCCGACCGGGTGATCGACGACGTTTTCGGCCTGGAGGCCCTGCTGGACGGAATGTGATCGCGGCGTCGTCCCGCCTTGAATTCCGGGTTTGCCGATAGGCGTAATTTTAGAAAAACGCAATATTATCTTCGGAGATTTTTGCTCTCCGATCGTATATAGTTAATTTATAGTTATCAAATATTGGCCCCTGTATCCGCGCCGGTTTCCGCCGCGGCCGGCTCGGGCCGAGGGTGGTCCTATGATTCCGTTGGGGGAATGGAAGGCCAGACTGGCGGCAGACCTTCGGGCCGTGGCCGAAAAGACCATGATTGCAACCCGGACTGGCTTGGCGCTTCGCGCATGGATTGCGCGTGAAGGATACGGCGCCACTGCTATCGCTGTTCCACTGGGTATCGTGATTTCGGTCATGGGATTTCTGGCTTCGGCGGCTGTCTATGACAGGATCGCCGCCGAAGATTTCGAACGCCAGGCCGCGCACGACGTCGAGATCGCGGAAAAGGCGCTGCAAAATTACACCCGCACGATCGACGAGGCGGCGGCTTTGTTGTCGGCTGAATCGGGACGGTTGGACCGGTGGCGGTTCTTCGAGTTCTCGAAGACGCATCTGATGCGGCGCCCGGCGTTGAAAAGCATTATCTGGGCGCCCTACCTGCCGGCCTCGCGTCTGGACGCGTACAAGACCGCGGCGCGGACGGACGGTCTGTTCGACTTCGAATTCAGCGAATTCGCGCTGGATGGCACGGTGCGGCCATTGTCGCCTCGGTCGAATTATCTGCCAGCCTATTTTCTCGAGCCCTTCGAAGGCAATGAGCGTCTGCTCGGCGTCGACCTGCTTTCGGACCCGGCACTGGCGTCGGCGATTGAGCGGGCGCTGAGCGAAAGACAAGCCGATTCGACCAGGGGCGCCGGTATTCTTCAGGCAAGGGCGGGGATGGTGGCTGTCGTGCAGCCGGTGTTCGCGGAGTCTCCGACCGTTGGCGGCGCGCCAGTGCCGGTCGGCGCCATCGTCGGCGCGGTCGACATCGAAGAGGTCATCGTCACGGCAATCGACGACTACGCACCCCCCGTATGGGTCGACCTCTATGTCTATGAGATGGATGCCGGGGGCGATCGGCTTCTGGCGAGTATCCCGTCGGCCTTGCGCAGGGAAAATGACCCGCCGCCGGCGATTCTTGAGGACGGTGGCACGGCCTACCGGGTCGAAGTCGATTTTGCCGGCTGTCGCGTGGCCCTCGTCGCCGCCGCCGTTCCCGGCAAGTTTCAGGGCGGCTCCTCGATCGTGCCGTTGGGCGTGGCTCTCATCGGGCTGCTGCTGACCGCCTTGCTGGCACAATATCTTCTGGGTGTGCGGCGCAGTCATCGCGCCATGATACGGCATGTTACGGAACGGACGGCCCAGTTGGCGAAGGCGAACCAGCTCAACGATGCGCTGCGGCAGGAAGTCCTGCACCGCATGAAAGTGGAGCGCGACCTGCGCGAAGCGAAAGTCCAGGCCGAGGCGGCAAGCCATGCCAAGTCCGATTTCCTGGCGATGGTCAGCCACGAATTGCGCACCCCGCTCAATGCCATCATCGGATTTTCCGAGGTTCTCAGCGAGGAAATGTTCGGTCCCGTCGGTGTGCGCCGCTACACCGAATACGCGGGCGACATCCGGGGCAGTGCGCAGCACCTGCTGGAATTGATCAATTCGATCCTCGATCTGACCCGTGTGGAGCGGGACAGCTATAAGCTGGAAGACAGCCAGGTCGATCTCGTGTGCATCGTCGACGAGTGTGTCCGCATGGTGGCCGACAAGGCGCGGCAATCGCAACTCGATCTCGTGGTACGGAACGGCCGTGCCGTCCCGATCGTGCTGGCCGATGAAACGGCGATGCGGCAGGTGGTAATCAACCTGCTTCAGAATGCCATCAAATTCACCCCGCCCGGGGGAACCGTCGAGATCGGCGCGCGGAGAGGCGAGGCTGGCTCGGTCGAGCTTGCCGTGATCGATTCCGGCATCGGGATCGCCGCCGGCGATCTGGACCGCGTCATGGAACCGTTCTTCCAGGTCGAAAGCTCGCTGGCCCGGCAGTACGAGGGCGTCGGACTGGGACTGCCTCTTTGCCGCAAGCTGGCGAAATTGCACGGTGGGCAGCTCGATCTTGCCAGCGCGCCCGGCGCGGGCACGACGGCGATCATGAGGCTGCCGGCCTCGCGCGTGGTCAATGTCGTGCGCGCCGTCAGCTGAAATTTACGATGCGGGGGTCGCGTCCGCCACAGTGTGGCCGGGGCCGAGAATGGTGTTTATACTGCGCCGACTGGGAACAAAGGGGGCGCGCCGTCGCGTGGCGCGCGATCCTGGACAGGGCGGGACCGAATTCGGGCATGAAACATTCGCATCCGACCACCGAGGGTAGGCGGGACCGCATTCCCGCCGGGAATGCCTGGAATTGCGCCAGGGCCCTGTTGCTGGGGCTCGGTCTGGCGCTGGCCGCCTGCGCGACGGACGAACAATCTCCGGGCAGCGATCTGCCGGCTTTTTCCGACCCACGCCCGGCGGATCGCCAGGAGGTCTCCGAGATTCAATCCTTGCTGGCCGAGCGCGGCTACGATCCCGGCCCGGCCGACGGTATTGCCGGCCGGAGGACGGTCGCCGCGATCAAGCGCTATCAGAGCGACGCGGGGTTGCCCGAAGACGGGGAGCCGACGGTCGGGCTCCTGGCCCGGCTGACGGCGACGGCCGACGAGGCCGCCCGCCCGGTGGAAAGACCGGCCATGCCGGTGGAAGCCGTGCCGATGGCATCGGACGAAATCGGCTATCAGCCGGGAGACCGCTACGTCTATGCCGACGGGCTGGTCGAGACCGTGCAGCGGGTCGGCATGGATCGCGTGTCCTGGCGCGATTCGAACGGCGATTCCTTTACCGCGATGACCGCGGTAGGCCTGCCGCTTGTGGATTGGGGATATGGCACCTGGCTCGGCAGGTCGGAGACCGCGCGAGACGAATCGGCGCCCTGGCCGCCGATGCCGGAAACCGAGGCTGTCTTCGATGTCCGGACGGAGGAATGGACCGGAGAAGGGGACGATCGTCAGGTAACCGACGCGCGGTGGACCTGCCGTAACGACGGCAAGCGGAAGGTTCAGGTTCCCGCGGGGCGTTTCGATGCGATCGCCATCTCCTGCGAACGCTCGCCGGCGCCAGCCGGGGTGTGGCAGCGCCGGGTCTGGTTCAGCGTACCGGAAATCGGTCATCCGGTTCGGCGCGACGATCTGGACGGCGCGGGCATCGAACTGCAGAGTGCCCGGCTGGTTGCGGCCCTGCCCGGCGGCAAGGACTGGCCGCCGGCGGTTCGCGCCGGGTTGCGGGCGGCGGTGCAGGAAGCGCTGAGCACGCGCCCCGTTGGACGCGAGACAGCGTGGCGCAGCACCGCGATTGGCGACAATTTTACAATTCTGGTAACGCGCGAATTCCGCGATTCCGACGGCATGCTCTGCCGTACCTATGTTCTGACACGTCGTCGCGGCGACACCGGCCCGCGGCGGCTCTATCCGGCGCTGGCCTGCAAACCCGCCGGCGACACGATCTGGCGGACCCCGCGCCTGGAGACACCGGCTGGCTGAACCGCCGTCAGGCCATGGTTCCCGGATAGTGCGGCAGGTCGTCGTCGATCGTGTAGTAGTCGGCGGCGTCGGCCACGAAGATATGCGCGACCAGTCTGACGCCACAAGGCTGGTCCAGCGAGCCGGCCGCCAGCGAGATGAAATTCCGCTTCGCGTTGTCCCAGAACAGCGTGGAGCCGCAGCGCGAACAGAACCCGCGGCGAATTCCCGGCGAGGATTCGTACCACGCCAGCGTTTCGTCCGAGACCAGGTGCAGGTCCTCGCGCGGGCAGGCGCTGAACGCGCCGTAATGGCCGGTTATGCGTCGGCATTGCCCGCAATGGCAGGCGATAACGTCACGCAGGGCACCGGTCGTCCGGTATCGCACGCCCCCGCAGAGACAACCGCCGCCATGTTCCTGCTTGCCCATGTT
>JAHELM010000200.1 GCA_024644185.1 Rhodospirillales bacterium
CCTGAAGATCGACCTGCCGAAGACGGAAACGGCGAAATCGAAGATCCGCCATATCGAGGTCAAGGCGGCCTGAACGCCGCGATGGACTTTCACCCGTCCGAAGGAAGCGCCGGATTCGCCATCCGGCGCTTCACGCCGCCGGGATTGCGCTATTCCCAGCTTACCCCGGTCACGTCGTTCGCCTGGACCGGCGCGTTCAGCCACAGGCCCTTGATTCCCTTGCGCTGCACGCCGGCCCTGGCGAGCTGGAACAGGAAGACGACCGGCGCGTCCTCGGCCAGGATGTGCTGTGCCTTGCCATAGAGGGTCTTGCGGGCGGCCGGGTCCGCGGTGGTCTTCAGGTCTTCCATGACGGCGTTGAAGGCGTCCGACCTGTAGCCGAAATAATAGTCGTCGCGGGCATAGATCCCGATATCCAGCGGCTCGGTATGCGAGACGATGGTGAAGTCGTAATCGTGCTCGCCCTTGAACACGTCACTCAGCCACTGCGCCCATTCCACCGGCACGATTTCCACCTGGATGCCGATCTCGGCCAGTTGCGCGGCGATGATCTCGCCGCCGCGCCGCGCATAGGACGGCGGCGGCAGCTTCATCACCGCCTTGAAGCCTTGCGGATATCCGGCCTCGGCCAGCAGTGCCCTCGCCTTCGCCACGTCATGCGGATAGGTGCCGGTCAGGTCGACATAGGCCGGGTTGTGCGGGGCGAAATGGCTGCCGATCGGCGTGCCGTAGCCGAACATGGCGCCGTCGACGATGGCCTGCCGGTCAACGGCGGCACTGATCGCCCGGCGCACGCGGATGTCCTGGAAAACCTTGCGGCGCTGGTTCATCGCCAGGATCGTCTCGCCCTCGGTCGAGCCAACCGTCACCACGAAGTTCGCGTCGGCCTTGAAGCGCTCCAGACTTTCCGGCGCGCCGACCACGGGGATGGTGTCGATATCGCCGGCCAGCAGCGCCGCAACCTGGGCAGACGGGTCGGCGACGAATTTGAAAACCACGGTCTTCAGCGCCGGCCTGGCGCCCCAGTACTTGTCCTGGCGTTCCAGGGTGACGCTGTCGCCCTTGACCCAGGACACAAAGCGGAACGGCCCGGTACCGACGGGGCTGGTCTTGTTGCCCTCGGCGCTTTCCGGGGCAACGATCACCGCATCGCCCCAGCCCATGTTCCAGGGGAACAGCCCCTCGGGCCTGGAGAGTTTGACCACGACGGTCAGCGGATCGGGCGTCTCGACGGCGGCGATCGGCTCGAACAGGCCCTTCTGCGCATTGGTCGAATCGGCGGCGCGGGCGCGATCCAGCGAGAACTTCACGTCGGCGGAATCGAAATCCGTGCCGTCATGGAACTTCACGCCCGCGTGCAGGGTGAAGGTATAGGTCATCCCGTCGGCGGAGACCGTCCAGCGTTCCGCAAGCGCCGGCCGCACCTGGCCGTTCTCGTCGATGCGGGTCAGCCCCTCCATGACATTGGCGTAGACCACCTCGTCGATCGCCGCGGCGGCGCCGGCCGTGGGATCGAGATGCGGCGGCTCCAGCGACATGCCGAGGACGAGGCGATCCTTCGCCGCCAGGGCGGCCGACGGCAGCACGAACAGAACGGCGAGGGCGATCAGGATTTTGCGCATGACGGGACTTTCCTGGTGAGGCCGGTCTGCCGCCGGCGTTTTCGCGCCGCAGCATAGCAACTCGTCCGGTGGGCGGCAATCGGTGCGATATCCGCTCAGCCGAAGGTGGCGCGCCAGGACGGCCAGCGCCCGGCCGCGGCTGCCTCATAGACACCGCGGGCGATGGCGCGCGACACGCAGTCGGCGGCGATGGCGCCGATCCGCGCAACCACGGCGGGGCCGGGCGGGTGGCCCTCGCCGGTGGCCACAACGAAGACCGTGTCGCCGTCATAGGGCGTATGCGCCGGGCGGATGGCGCGGGCGATGCCGTCCTGCGCCATGATGGCCACGCGCAAGGCCTGGGCGCGGGTGAGCGGCGCGTCCACCGCGACCGCCACCAGCGTCGTATTGGCGCCCGGATGCAGTTCGGGCGGCAGGTCGGGTTCCGGCGGCACGGGCCGGCGCGGCGGCGTCTGTCCGCCCAGTTCGCCGTCCAGCTCCAGGGCCCAGGCCCACAGGGTCGACTGGCCCGGCATGACGACGGAGCCGACCGGATTGACCGCGGCCAGCGCGCCGATGGCAAACCCCGTCACATCGTCGATCGCCGAGACGCTGCCCAGCCCGCCCTTCAGCGCCCCGGCCTTGGCCCCGGTTCCGGCGCCGGCGTTGCCAAGGGCGAAGTCCGGCCCCGCGGCGTCGCAGGCGGCCCGCGCCATCTCGCGATAGGGCGGCGTATCGCCCCAGCCCTTGTCGCCGCCGTTCAGCAGGTCGAACAGGATGGCCGCCGGCACGATCGGTACCCGGACCGGCCCGACGGCAAAGCCGCGTCCCCGCGCCGCCAGCCAGGACGATACGCCGGACGCCGCGTCCAGCCCGAAGGCCGAACCGCCCGACAGCACGATCGCATCCACCGTCTCGACCAGGTTGGCGGGGTCCAGCGCATCGGTCTCCCGCGTGCCCGGCCCGCCGCCGCGCACATCCACCGCGGCCACGCAAGGGCGATCCGGCAGAAGCACGGTGACGCCGGTCAGCCGCTGCATATCCTGGGCATTGCCGACCCGGATGCCGGGCACGTCGGTAATGAGATTTAGCGCTCCGGGACGAATCACGCGCCACCCGCCTCGCCGGCCAGCAGGGCCGCCGTCGCCGCCGCCATCACCTGGGCCGACTGCACCATATCCTCGATGCCGACATATTCGTCCGGCTGGTGCGCCAGATCGAGGATCCCCGGCCCATAAGCCACGCAATCCTTCAGATGGCCGACACGCTGCACGTGCTTCTGGTCGTATGTGCCGGGCGAGGCGATGTGCCGGGATTCGTGCCCCAGAACCGCGCCGATGGCCCGATCCAGCGCCCGCACCAGGGGCGAATCGGCGTCGGTCATCACCGGGCCGACCGACCACAGGTCGCGCATCTCGTAGCGGAACTCCGGCCGGTCGCGGCGCACCGCCTCCAGCAGATCGACGATCTCCCGGCGCACCTCGTCCGGATCCTCCTCGATCAGGTAGCGGCGATCGAGCACGATCCGGCAGGATTCGGCAACCAGCGCCGAGGGGAAGCCGTCATTGCCTTCCGCCAGACCGCCATGGATCGAATTGAAATTGAGCGTCGACGAGCGTGCCCCCTCCGGAATAACCGGCATCGCCGTGCGGCGCCGGTTCAGCTTCGGGTACAGCTCGCGCTCGACCTTGTCGAGGAAGGCGCCGGCGCCACGGATGGCGGAGACGCCGAGGAAGGGCATGGACCCATGCGCGATCCGCCCCTTGACCTCGATCTCCGACCACCAGACGCCGCGATGACCCAGGCAGACGCAATCCTTGTGCAGCGGCTCGGGGATAATGACGTAATCGACGCGGGGCTTCGAGAAATAGCCGCGCTCGGCCAGCCAGGCGACGCCGGCATAGCCTCCGGTCTCTTCGTCGACCGTACCGGAAATCTCGATCGCGCCGGGGAAATCCGGCCACTCCGCCAGCAGCGCTTCGACCGCGATCATGCTGGCGGCAAGCCCGCCCTTCATGTCGCAGGTGCCGCGGCCGTAAATTCTGCCGTCGCGGATTTCCGCGGCGAAGGGATCGACGGTCCAGCCCTGGCCGGGGGAGACCACGTCGATATGGCTGTTGAAATGCACGCAAGGGCCCGGGCGTTTTCCCTCGATCCGGCAGATCACATTGGAGCGTGGATAGCGGTCGCTGTCGCCGACACCCCCTCGGGCGCGCTGGTATTCGACGGCAAAACCCCGGCGGGCGAGCCGGTGGCCGATCGCCTCGCAGCATTCGGTATAGGCATCGCCCGGCGGATTGACCGTGGGAATGCGGATCAGGTCCTGAGTCAGGGAGACAAGATCGTCACGGGCGCCGGCGACGCGCGCAAACAATCGCCGGTCGCGCGCGGCCGGAGTCACGATCCTTCGGCGAGATCCCGCAGCGCCACCAGGTTCGGCAATTCGATCATGCTGCCCTGCAACAGGCGGAGATGACCGTCGCGCTTCAGATTGGTGATGGTGCGGCTGACCGTCTCGGTGGTGAGCCCCAGATAATCGGCGATATCGGCCCGCCCCATGGGCACCGCGATCGGCGAGGCCAGGCCGCCGCGCTTCACCACGCGATCGGACAGCGACAGCATGAAGGACACGATCTTTTCCTGTGCCGTCTTGCGGCCCAGCAGCAGGATCTGGTCCTGCGCCTGCACCAATTCGTTCGAAGCCATGCCGAGCAGGCGTTTTTCCAGCTTGGGAAACTCGTCGAGCAGCGATTCCAGCTTGTGGCGCGGAAACCGGCAAAGACTGACCTTGTCCACCGCCTCGGCGCTGTAGGCGTAGCGTTCGTTCATCGCAATGCCGAGGAAATCCCCCTCGAAAAGGAAGCCGGTGATCTGTCGTCGTCCGTCCGGCAGCAGCTTGTACAACTTCGCCGCGCCGCGGGTGACGTTGAACAGATAGCTGGCGGCCTCGCCTTCGTCGATGATCGGTTGATGCGGCGCCACCTCGATGGTCGACATGATGGCGATCAGCCGCGGCATCTCGTCGTTGCCCAGCGCGCCGCAGAACGCCGTGTCACGGACGGCGCAAGCCGCGCACGGGCTGGCCCGTTGCGCGCTACTGGCAGCCTCGCGCTGTTTGGCTTCGCCTGCCCCCATGGAAATAGTCCCTCTTTGCTACTTTAGAGTCTCGCCCGGTTCACCGGCGGAAGCAAGCAACTTTTGGGCCATGCCGCTTCAGACGGCGGATTCCCCCGAATTGTTATCGGGCGGGTCGTCGTCGAACAGGATGCGGCTGGCCTCGCCCTCCATATCCTCGAACTGTCCCGACCGCAGCGCCCACAGGAAGGCGCCGAGCCCGGCCAGACCCAGCAGCAGCGCGATCGGAATCAGGTAAAGCAGGCTGCTCATCGCCGCGCCGTCCGGCCCAGGCGGAGCGCATTGACAACCACGACGATGGACGAGGCCGACATGGCGATGGCCGCCAGCAGCGGGGTGATCAGCCCGGCCATCGCCAGCGGCACGGTGATCGCGTTATAGGCAAAGGCAAGGCCCAGATTCTGCAGCACCAGACGCTGTGCCCGTCCGGCCACCGACAGCACCTCGACAACCGGCCACAGCCGGTCGCCCTGGAACAGGATATCGGCGGCGTTGCGGGCGATGTCGGTGGCGTCGGCGGGCGACAGCGACACATGCGCATGGCCCAGCGCCGGGGCGTCGTTGATCCCGTCGCCAACCATCAGGACCAACCGTCCTTCCATTGCCAGATCGCGCAGCCGCGCCACCTTCTCCGCCGGGCTGCAACCGCCGCGCCAGCGGGCGATGCCAAGCTGTCCGGCCACCGCCGCGACGGCCGGAACCCGGTCGCCGGACAGCATTTCGACCGCCAGCCCGCGGCGCTGCAATTCGGCGATCGTCTCGACCGCATCCTTGCGCGGACGGTCGCGG
>JAHELM010000201.1 GCA_024644185.1 Rhodospirillales bacterium
TCGCGGACTTACGCGTGCAAGACAAGTCTGCTATGAGAGAAATGACCGACCGGCCTTGCCGGCCGGACCCTCGGTTTAGCCCGGAAGGCCGATTGCATGAAGGCGGTTTCGACTGCTGATTCCCGCGAAGAAGGCGCGACACAGAGCCGGCGCAGCGGTGTGCTGCCCTATCAGGCGCTGCGGGCGCTGATCGCCGAGGGGCAGATCTCGGCGCCCGAGGAGATCGGCGAGGCGCAGATCCAGCCGGCGAGCATGGATCTGCGACTGGGCCGGGTCGCCTACCGGGTGCGCGGCAGTTTCCTGCCGGGCCGCAATGCGACGGTAATGGACAAGATCGCGCGATTCGGCATGCACGAGATCGACCTTGGCCAGGGCGCCGTGCTGGAGAAGGGCTGCGTCTATATCGTGCCGTTGATGGAGTCGCTGCGGCTGGAACCGGGCCTCGGCGGCATCGCCAACCCGAAAAGCTCAACCGGACGGCTGGATATCTTCACCCGGTTGATCACCGACAATGCCTGCGAGTTCGAGCGGATTCGCAGCGGGTATTCGGGTCCGCTCTATCTGGAAATCTCGCCACGTTCGTTCAGCGTCGTCGTCTACCAGGGCTCAAGGCTGAATCAGCTTCGCCTGCGCTGTGGCGTCTCCGCCTATAGCGACGCGGCGATCCGCCGGCTGCACGAGGAAGTCGGGCTGATCGATCGCGTGGCGGGAGAGGATGATTTCACCAATGGCCTGGCGCTTACCGTCGATCTGGCCGGCGACCGCGACGGTGGCCTGGTCGGTTATCGCGCAAAGCGGCACGCGCCGCTGATCGACGTTGAGAAGATCGGCCATTACGATCCACTGGAATTCTGGGATACGATCCATGTGCGCGGCGGCGAGGGCATCTTCCTGAGTCCGGACGATTTCTACATCCTGGCTTCCAAGGAGGCGGTCCGGGTGCCGCCCGACTGCGCGGTGGAGATGGTCGCCTACGACACCCAGGTGGGCGAGTTCCGGGTGCATTACGCGGGTTTCTTCGATCCCGGATTCGGATTTTTCGGCGCCGCGAGCGGAAGTACGCGGGCTGTACTCGAAGTGCGTTCGCACGAGGTGCCATTCCTGCTGGAGGACGGCCAGATCGTTGGACGCCTGGCTTTCGACAAGCTGGCGGAAGTACCGGAAAAACTGTACGGCGCCGATATCGGTTCGTCCTATCAGGGGCAGGGGCTTATGCTGTCCAAGCAGTTCCGGCGCGGCCCGGCCTGAGATGGATGCGGTGCCGGATATTGATAAAGATCGCGGAATGAACCGTCTGGAAAACGCACAGAAGCGCCTGGATGCCGCCGTTGCTCGCCTGGAGAAGGCGATGGCGCGCCAGCCGGTTGGCCAGAGCACCGAGGTGCAAATCAAGGCGCTGGCTGCCGCGCGCGAGGAACAGGCCGCGTTGAAGGCGGTGACCGATACCGTGGCCGCGCGACTGGATGACACGATCGCCAGGCTGCGGCGCCTGCTCGGCGATACGGCGAAATAGGGACCGGGGCAATGGCGCAGGTCACCATCAACATCAATGGCCGGCATTACGCAATCGGTTGCGCCGACGGCGAGGAAGACCGGTTGCGCGGTCTGGCCAGCGACCTTGACGGGCGGATGGCCGAACTGGTGAGCGAGGTCAGTCAGGTCGGCGATGCTCGGCTTCTGGTGATGCTTGGCCTGCTGCTGCTCGACGAGTTGGATGAGGCGAAGCGCCAGACGCAGCAAAGTGCCGCAGCCGTCACCGACAAGGCGGCGACGGCTGTCGACAAGCTGGCTGCACGCATCGAGAAATTGGCCGATGCGCTTGAGGTTTCTTGAGGTTGGGACCGGTCAATCGTCCTCGAAGAAGCCCGACGCCGCGGCGGCGTGGCAGGAGACGCAGTTCGCCGGCGTCTTGACCTTCCCCGAGGTGAACGCCGCGCCGCCGATTTCGCGGTGCTCGCGCTTCCACTTGGGCAATTCGGTGATGCGCAGCGGGATCTGGTCGGCGGGGATGCCGGCGGCGAAACCGGATTTCCAGGTCAGGCCGTCGGATGCGTTGGTCACCATGTACGCCTCGATTTCGGCTCGCGTGGCTTCCGGCAGGGCGGCATTTTCTCCGAAATGGTTCGACAGGTTCCCCATGATCGCTTGCCACGAACGCTGCGGCAGGAATTGCGGCTGGAAGGCCATGTGGCAGGCGCCACACTCTTTTGTCACGGCCGCATTCTGGAGCGGCGGCATCCGGTAACCGCCTTCGGCCAGGGCCGGCGCGGCAACCAGCGTCAAGGCGGCGGCAAGAATAAGGTTTCGCATATTCGTCTCCTGTTTGGGGCAGCCTGTTACTGGCTGGCCATGAACGTGATGAAGTCGCCCTTTTCGGCGGCCGTGCAGTCGCGGCCAAGCACGCTGTTGCAGTTGCGGCCGAACCATTTCTCCACTTCGGCGGGGTCGGTGAAGCGGGCCGGATTTGCGGAAACCGCCATCGGCTTGATTTCCTTGCCGGCGCGCGTCTTGCCCGTGTTCTGGGGCGAAGGGGTGTGGCAGGTGGTGCAGGACGGCGTGTCCGGCTTGCCACTGGCCGGGCTGGCCAGGAAGAAGCCCTTGCCGCGCTCTGCCGCGAAGCCGCCGAATCCGCCATCGGCGGTCTTCGCCTGCAACAGCAGGTCGGCGAGGATCGCGTCGCGCGCCGGCTCGGCCGTTGCCGGGCCGACGGCGAGAATTGAAAGCGCCGCCACAATTGCGGCCAGAATTGTCTTGTTCATGATTTCTCCTTGGGAATGGCAATTGCCTGGTCGTCGTATCGGCCGCTGCTGGCGTCGCCGTGACAGGCGTTGCAGTTGGCCTTGCCGCCCACCGCCTTCGCAGTGAATACGGTTGGGTCGATATTCTGGTGCCGGCGTTTCCAGTAGCGCGTGGCGGTGATCCGCCAGGGCTCGTCCGGCGACACGCGGCGGAACACATTGGCGGCTTCGCTGTCCCAGGTTTCCGACGCGTTGGCGACCAGCCATGCGGCCAGCGCAACACGCGTTGCCTCAGGCAAGCTTGCATCCTCGCCGAAATGATCGTCGAGATGCGCCATCATGCCGTCCCAGCTTGCCGCCGGCAGCAGGCTGGGGTGGAAGGCGTGGTGGCAGGCGCCGCATTCCTTCGCATAGACCGGGTTTGGCGGCAGATCGCGCAGGCCCAGCGGCGGCATCCCGGCCAATGTTGCGCCGCCCGCGGTGGCAAGGGCGGCGACGATCGCCAGTGTGACCAGCGCGGCCAGGGGCCGCGATGAACGCATTTTCGGTGCGGATCGCCCGGCAGCCAGCCGCTTGCGGCCGGTCAGCATGGCGAGCGCCAGGTTTTCCGATTCCAGTCGGCTTTCCACCACCACCCCGGCCACATGCGCGGCGACCAGCGCCAGCAGCGCGAACGCCAGAACCTGATGGATTTCCCGTGCGGCGTGGCCGGTGGCATAGGAAACCACGCCGGCCAGGACGCCGTGTTTTTCCTGTCCGCCGAGGACGATGAATCCGGTGACTACGATCGTGGAAACCAACGCGGCCAACCCAAAGATCATCACCGCACCGGCCGGGTTATGTCCGAGATGGCCGGAGGAGCGGCCCCGGACGATCCCGGCCAGGTGGGCGATGGTCTCACGCGGCGAAAACAGGAAACTGGCAACACGGCTGTATTCGCTGCCGTATGCTGCCCAGATCAGGCGAAACACGATCAGCGCGCCGACGGCATAACCGGCCCAGACATGAACACCCAGCCACCAGGCCGGCGCCAGAAATCCGGTTGCGGCGCCAACGGAAATCGACAGGACGAGCAGCCAGTGGAACAGCCGCAGGGGCAGGTCCCAGATCCGCACCGCCGTTCCGCCCTTCTCCGCGCTCATGGAATCCCCGCTGCCATTTCCGAATTGACGGCACTGTATCGTGGGGCTGCTGACCGACCGGTGACGGTGACTGTCAGCGTTTTGTCAGGTGGCGTTGCCGTTGACGCGGGGCCGGGATGGGCTATCTATGGGGCGCAGCCAGACAACTGAACGAATCATGCCAGAAGCCAAGAATATTTTTTCACGCCGCAAGTACTGGGCGCACAGGTTCGGTACGGCGCCGTTTCTGCCGATGTCGCGCGCCGAGATGGAGTCGCTGGGCTGGGACAGTTGCGATGTCGTGCTGGTCACCGGCGATGCCTATGTCGATCATCCGAGCTTCGGCATGGCGATCATCGGCCGGCTGCTGGAGGCACAGGGCTTTCGCGTCGGCATCATCGCGCAGCCCGAATGGCAAGACGCCGAGCCGTTCAAGGTGCTGGGCAAGCCCAACCTGTTCTATGGGGTGACCGGCGGCAACATGGATTCGATGGTGAACCGCTACACCTCGGATCGCCGCCTGCGCCACAATGACAGCTACACGCCGAACGACGAGGGCGGCAAGCGACCGGACCGCGCCGCCATCGTCTATGCCCAGCGCTGCCGCGAGGCCTATCGCGACGTGCCGATCGTCATCGGCGGCATCGAGGCGTCGCTGCGCCGTATCGCCCATTACGACTACTGGTCCGACAAGGTGCGCCGCTCGGTTCTGCTCGACAGCCGGGCCGATCTGCTGGTCTACGGCAATGCCGAGCGGGCCATCGTCGATATCGCCCACCGGGCGGGACGCGGCGAGAACCCGCGCGACATGCGGGACATCCGCGGTACCGCCTTCCTGCTCGACTCGGTGCCCGAGGGCTGGGTCGTATCCGACCTCAGCTCGATTGACGACGGTGCCGAGGCGCCGGGTGACCCGACCCGGCTGTACCGCGATATTCCGCGCGAGCGTACCGTGGTGCGACTGCCGGCCTGGGAGGCCGTCCGCGACGATCCCGTGCT
Source organism: Rhodospirillales bacterium (assembly GCA_024644185.1). Classification (GTDB taxonomy): domain Bacteria; phylum Pseudomonadota; class Alphaproteobacteria; order UBA8366; family JADFVY01; genus JAHELM01. Next base: position 4,859 of record JAHELM010000201.1, read on the forward strand.
CTACGCCCATGCGTCGCGGCAATTGCATCTGGAGAGCAACCCAGGCAACGCCAGGGCGCTGGTGCAAAGGCATGGCGACAAGGAATTGTGGCTGACCCCGCCGCCGATTCCGTTGACCACCGCGGAAATGGATGGCGTGTTCGGGCTGCCCTATGCGCGCGCGCCGCATCCGGTCTATGGCGATGCGCGGATTCCAGCATGGGAGATGATCCGGTTTTCCGTCAACATCATGCGCGGCTGTTTCGGCGGCTGCTCGTTCTGTTCGATAACCGAGCACGAGGGCCGCATCATCCAGAGTCGATCGGAGGCGTCTATCCTGCGCGAGATTGAGGATATTCGCGACAAGGTCAAGGGCTTCACCGGCGTGATTTCCGATCTCGGCGGACCGACCGCCAACATGTATCGTCTGGCCTGCAAGGACCCGAAGATCGAGAAGGTCTGCCGGCGGCCGTCCTGCGTCTATCCGGATATCTGCAAGAACCTGAACACCGATCACGATCCGCTGATCGATCTGTACCGCAAGGCGCGCACGCTGCCGGGGGTGAAGAAGGTGCTGGTCGCCTCGGGCCTGCGCTACGATCTGGCGGTGAAGAGCCCGGAATACGTCGAGGAACTGGTGGCCCATCATGTCGGCGGCTAT
>JAHELM010000202.1:0-1273 GCA_024644185.1 Rhodospirillales bacterium
GGTATCCTTGCTCACCCGAATGTCTCCCGCAGCTTGCGCAACATCCCTGCATGCGTCAGGTCGACATGCAAGGGCGTAACCGCAACCGCGCCTTCGGCGATGGCGTGAAAATCGGTATCGACCTCGCGCGGCATACCGCCATCGACCGGCGCGCCGATCCAGTAGTAGCGATGGCCGCGCGGGTCGGTCAGGCCAACCAGACTGTTGTCTGCCTGCCGGCGTCCCTGATGGACGAACCGGGTCGCGGTCACGCCGTCCGCCGGAAGATTCGGGAAATTCACGTTCATGAAGACGTCGACCGGCCAGCCGATGCCGGTCAGCAGCCGAATGATGTCGGGCGCGTGCCGTTCCGCCGTGCCCCAGTGAACCGGCTGGTCGGGAGCTAGAACCTGGCTGAATGCAATGGATGGAACCCCCAGCAGCGTTGCCTCCATCGCCGCCGCCACGGTCCCCGAATAGGTCACGTCGTCTCCCAGATTGCCGCCACGATTGACACCGGACAGCACCAGATCGGGCTGCCGCCCGCCGAGGACATGCTTGATCGCGAACAACACGCAGTCCGTGGGGCTGCCATTGACGGCGTGCCGCCGGCGCGAGAGACGCCGATGTCGCAGCGGCCGCGACAGGGTCAGCGAATGCCCGGCGCCGCTCTGTTCGGTCTCAGGCGCCACCACCCAGACATCGCTTGTGAAGCTTCGCGCCACCCGTTCCAGAACCTTCAGCCCCGGCGCGTTGATTCCATCGTCATTGGTGACCAGAATGCGCGCCTTGGCGAGGTCCAGGGGCGGCTGGAACACTGGAATCAGGCCCCGGCCGGAGCGATCCGCTCCATACCGCCCATATAGGGTCGCAGCGCTTTCGGCACCGTCACCGAGCCATCCTCGTTCTGGTAGTTCTCCAGAACGGCGATCATGGTCCGGCCAACGGCAATCCCCGACCCATTCAAGGTGTGCACGAAGCGCGTACCCTTCTCACCCGGCGTACGAAACCGCGCGCCCATGCGGCGGCCCTGGAAATCGCCGCAATTGGAACAACTGGAAATCTCGCGATACCGGCCCTGTCCTGGCAGCCACACCTCGATGTCGTATGTCTTGCGGGCACCGAACCCCATGTCGCCAATACACAGGGCAACCACCCGGTAGGCCAGACCCAGCCGCTTCAGCACCGCCTCGGCGCAGCCGGTCATGCGCTCCAGCTCGGCGGTCGAGTCGTCGGGGTGGACGATGCTGACCATCTCGACCTTGCTGAACTGGTGCTGGCGGATCATGCCGCG
>JAHELM010000202.1:1283-2919 GCA_024644185.1 Rhodospirillales bacterium
TGCCGCGCGTATCCTTGCCGGCGGCGCCCGCCTCGGACCGAAAGCAGGGTGTCCACGCGGTCATCCGCAGCGGCAGGCGCCCGGCATCCAGAACGCTGTCCGACACCATGTTGGTCAACGGCACCTCGGCCGTCGGGATCAACCAGTATCCGTCATCTGTGTGGAACAGATCCTCGGCGAATTTCGGCAATTGCCCCGTGCCGTATACGGCGTTGTCCCTGACCAGAACCGGCGGCACGACTTCGGTATAGCCGTGTTCGCCGGTATGCATGTCCAGCATGAACGCGGCCAGGGCCCTTTCCATCCGCGCCAGTGCGCCCTTCAGGATCACGAAGCGCGCCCCGGACATCTTCGCGGCGGTGTCGAAATCCATCAGCCCCAGCGCCTCGCCGATATCGAAATGCTCCCGGGCCTTGAATGCGGGCATCGCCGGTTCGCCATGCCGGCGCACCTCGACATTGTCGCGCTCGTCCTTGCCCTCGGGCACATCGGCGGCGGGCAGATTCGGCAGGCTGGCCAGCGCTGCGTCGATTTCCTCGCCCAGTCTTCGATCCTCGGCCTCGCCGGCGGCGATTCCGTCCTTCAGATTCTGCACGTCCGCGACCAGATCGTCGGCTGACTCGCCCTTGCGCTTGCGCTCGCCCACCTGCCGCGACGCCTCGTTGCGCCGCTGCAGCATTTCCTGCAACCCGGTCTGAACCTTGCGGCGCCTGGAATCGAGCGCAAGTATGGCGGCCGCCTGCGGGGCAAGCCCGCGGCGGACGAGGCCGGAATCGAGAACATCCGGCGTCTCGCGGATCATTTTCAAGTCGTGCATGGCGGAGTCCCCGAAGCGAAGAATGCGCGCCGTTTATACGGAAGGACTCCGCGCCGGGCAACACCTGCCCGCCGGGGGAAACTCAATCGGCGGCTTTCTCGCCGTCCGGCGCAGCGAGTTTCGGCGATTCCGGAGACTCTTCCTCGTCCTCGTCGTCCTCGTCTTCTTCCTCGGCATCTCCGGCCGCGATGCGCTGGCGCTCGACCAATCGGGCACAGACGATCGAAATTTCGTAGAGCAGGATGATGGGGATTGCGAGGCCGATCTGGCTCAACGGATCGGGCGGCGTCAGAATTGCCGCCGCGACGAAGGCCAGCACGATGGCATAGCGGCGCTTCTGCCGCAGTCCCTTGCTGGTCGCCATGCCAACCCGTGCCAGCAGCGTGATCAGCACCGGCAGTTCGAAGCAGATGCCAAAGGCGAAGATAAGCTGGATGACCAGAGACAGGTATTCGCCGACCTTCGCCTCCAACTGGATTGGCAGCGCGCCATTGCCGCCCGCCTGTTCGTAATGCGCAAAAAACTTCCAGGCGACCGGCATCACGAAATAATAGACGAAGGCGCCACCCAGGAAGAACAGGATCGGGGTTGCCACGAGAAACGGCATGAAGGCGCGCTTCTCGTTCTTGTAGAGCCCCGGCGCGACGAACATCCACAGCTGCACCGAAATCAACGGAAACGAGATGAACAGAGCGGCAAAGAAGGCAACCCTGATCTCGGTGAAGAATTTTTCCTGCAACGCGGTATAGATCATCCGGCGACCCGCCGGGTCGTCCGCCCACACCGCCGCCAGCGGCCGTACCAGAAAATTGAAGATAT
>JAHELM010000202.1:2929-5498 GCA_024644185.1 Rhodospirillales bacterium
GGCAAAGTAGAAACAGAACAAGAAGGCGATAATCAACCCGACGGCCGAATACAGCAGCCGCTGCCGCAACTCGATCAGATGCTCCATCAACGGCATCTTCTTGTCGTCGATGTCGGCCATCAGATCTTGTCCGCCTTATCGGGCTCCGGGCTATCGGCGGATGTTTCCGTCCCCACCGCAACGTCAGTCTTGGTCTTTTTTCGTTTGGGCGTCCTGGCTTCGGGTTTCGGCTCTTCCTTCAGCGACGCCTCCAGCGCCCGCGCCGACCGGTTGATCTCGCCCGTTGGATCGACGCTCTTCTCCAGATCGCCGGCGATATCCTGCGAGGCGGTCTTCTCGATGCTCTTCTTCAGGTCCTGCAGTTCCGCATCGCGGGCAAGCTCGTCCAGGCCGCTCTGAAACTCACTGGCCATTGCCCGCAATTTGCGCATGAACTGGGTGACCGTCCTGAGGACAAGCGGAAGTTCCTTCGGCCCGACCACGATGATCGTAACCAGGGCAATGACGAGAAGTTCGTTCCAGCCGATATCGAGCATCGCGGATGACCGTTCCGGTTTTGGGGCGGCGCCGAAGCGCGGCCAGGGCGATCAGTCCTTGGAGACCGTCTCTTTTCGTGCCGAACCCCGACGCTGCACCGTCGAATCGGATTCGATTTCCTTGTCCGGATCGTCGTCGCCGTCTTCGTTGTCCTTCATGCTCTTCTTGAAGTTTTTCAGGCCCTTGCCGACATCGCCCATCAGCCGCGAAATCTTCCCGCCGCCGCCGAACAGAACCAGCACGACCACCAGCACGATGAGCCAGTGCCAAATGCTAAACGAACCCATGAATTCCTCCTCGATACCGGGGCGGCGGTGCGCCCCTTGGACTTGCGCGGCGGATCATTGCAGAAACCCTTGCGGCCCGCAACGCCGCCGCCTTGCCTAACGGCTATTTAATGCCCCATGCGGCAAAAACAAAGACCCGAGATACCCCGGCTCGGTCGAATCGCCCGGTTTCGTTCAATTTCGCTCGCCGGCCATCTCGTCGTCGTCGTCGAAGGCGATATCCAGTGCCGCCTCGTCCAGCGGCTCGCCTTCGTCCTCCTCCTCGGAGTCCTCGTCGTCGACGATATCGTCCTGCCGCATGGCGATCGTCGAAAGGCCGGCGCGACGATCCAGCAGACCGGCCGCCTTCAGCTCTTCGATGCCGGGCAGCGCGTCCAGGGTCTCCAGCCCGAAGTGATCCAGGAATCTCTCGGTCGTCCCCCAGGTCAGCGGCCGCCCCGGAACGCGGCGGCGACCGCGCGGCTTGATCCAGCCCGCCTCCAGCAGAATGTCGATGGTCCCCTTGCTCAGGGCCACGCCGCGAATCTCTTCGATCTCGGCGCGCGTCACCGGCTGCTGATAGGCGATGATCGCCATCGTCTCAACGGCGGCGCGCGACAGCTTGCGCGGCAATTCCCGTTCAAGCTTCAGATGGGGCGCCACATCCGGCGCCGTGCGAAAGGCCCAGCCGCGTCCCCGCTGCACCAGGTTCACGCCGCGATTGGCATAGAACCCCTGCAATTCCGCCAGCAGCGTCGGCAGATCCGTCCCTTCGGGCATGCGCTGGGCGATTACCGGCTCCGTCAGAGGTTCGGCGCTGGCGAACAGCAACGCTTCCAATCGGCGCAGCAAGTCAAAGCGATCCAGGCTCATGCCGGTCTCCGGGCGGTTCTGATATAGAGCGGCGCGAAATGCTCGCCCTGACGAATCTCGATGTTGCCCGACCGGGTCAGTTCCAGCGACGCGACAAAGGTGGCGGCCACCGCCGAACGGAACAGGATCGGATCCTTGAAACCGCGCGGCAGGAATTCCACCAGCACCGTCCAGTCCGGCACCTTGCCCATGATCCCGCGCAGCCGGCTCAACGCCTCCTCGATCGAATACAACTGGGTCGGCGCGATGTGCAGCGTGGATGCCTGCTGCCGCGAATGCTGTTTCCCGTAGGCCCGCAGGATGTCGTAAAGCGAGACCTCGAAGGATGTGTGCGTCTCCGTGCCAAACACCTCCGGCTCGCCGCGGACGAAGACGTCGCGCCCGATCTGCGCCCGCTCCATCAGTTTTCCGCCGACCGTCTTCATGGCCTCCAGCCGTTGCAACTGAAATGCCAGCATGGCGGCCATTTCGGCGCCGCTCGGCTCATCGTCGCCCGGCGGTGCCGGCAGCAGCAGCCTCGACTTCAGATAGGCCAGCCACGCCGCCATGACCAGATAATCCGCGGCAAGCTCCAGGCGGATTTCCCGCGCCTGGGCGACAAAGGCCAGATACTGGTCGGCCAGAGCCAGAATTGAAATGCGGGTCAGATCGACCTTCTGGTCGCGTGCCAGGGTCAGCAGCACGTCGATCGGCCCCTCGAAGCCCTCGATGTCGATCAGCAGCCGATCGGCGGCGGTATCGGCATAGACCGGCTTTTCGTCCTCGAAGGCCGGCGGTATGACCGCATCGTTAGTGTCAGCCGCTGTCATGCCCAAATCCTAGCCATGCCCTGCAAGCAGGACCACCAGATTGAACAACGCATCGACCGGCCTGCCAACCAGCCACCCGAACAG
>JAHELM010000203.1 GCA_024644185.1 Rhodospirillales bacterium
CGGCGCGCCGGCCGGACGAAGCGCTCGGCCAGGCTTGTGCCCAGCCGCTGGCGGGTGATTTCCACCAGCCCGGCGGCGGTCATGCCCAGCACGTCGCAGGTCACCGTGTCGTCGCGCATGGCCCGGCGCATCGCATCCACCACCTGCTTGCGGTGCCCCTTGTTGCGCATCGAGATGAAGTCGACGACGATGGTCCCGCCGATGTTGCGCAGCATGATCTGCCGGGCCACGGCCTCGGCCGCCGCAAGGTTGGTCTTCAGGATCGCCGCGTCGGAGGGCAGGCGGCCGCCGGCCGCGCCCATGTTGACGTCGATGGCGCACAGCGCCTCGGTCGCCTCGATCACCAGCCCGCCGCCATCCTTCAGCGCCACCGCCGGGGCCAGCGCCGCCTCCAGCTGTTCCTCGATGCCGGCCTCCTCGAACAGGGGGCGGTCGCCGCGATACAGTTCGATCGCGCCGTCCAGATCCGGCATTTCGCGCGCCACCTGGCCGCGAATCCGGCTGAAGCTCTGGGGCTCGTCGACAATCGCCCGGCCGGCGGCATCGCGCAGCAGGGTCTCGACCATGCCCGCCCCGGCAAGCAGCAGCGCCGGCGGCCGGGCCGTGGCCGCTTGTTCCTCGATCCGCCGCCACGCGGCAATCAGCCGCGCGACCTCCGCTTCCAGCACGGCGTCGTCGGCCCGCACCGCCGGGGCGCGGGCGGACAGGCCCATGCCCTCGGGCAGCAGCCGGGCCAGACGCTCCTGCATCGCCGCCGGGTCGCCGTCCAGCCGGCGCGAGACATGCAGGCCCGGCCGCATCGGGTCGAGGATCAGATAGCGCCCGGTCAGCACCGGCGTGGCCGACAGCGCCGCGCCCTTGCCGCCGCCGGCCGGCCGGATCGTCTGGACCAGCGCCGCCTTGCCCTCGGTCAGCGCCCGCGCCTTGCCGAGGAAACCGGGATCGGCCGCGCCGATATCGACGAAGGCGGCACCGATACCCTTTTCCACCCGGATGACGCGGCCCAGGTGAATCGCGCCGGTCGCCGCCGATTCGCCCAGGCGCTCGACATGGACGGCCAGCAACTGGCCGCGCCCGTCGATCACGGCCGCGCGGGTCTCGCCCGGCGACACCTCGATCAGGATATCCTGCTGCCGTTTCGTCATGCGATCCCCGCCGCGCGCAGAAGCCGCGCCGTCTCGAACAGCGGCAGCCCGACGATATTGGAGTATGAGCCGTCCAGCCAGGGTATCAAGGCCGCGGCCCGGCCCTGGACAGCATAGCCGCCGGCCTTGCCGTGCCATTCGCCGGTGGCGGCATAGGCCTCGATCTCGGCCGGCTCCAGGCGCTTGAAGCGCACCGTGCTGGTCACCAGGCGGCGACGCTCGGTGCCGTCGGCGGCGATGACCGTCACCCCGCCGATCACCCGGTGCCGACGGCCCGACAGCCGGGACAGGCAGCGGCGCGCGGTTTCCATGTCCTCCGCCTTGGGCAGGATGCGGCGGCCCAGCGCCACCACGGTATCGGCGGCCAGCACCACCGCGCCGGGATGCCGCGCCGCCACCGCGCGCGCCTTCTCGCCGGCCAGCCGGGCGGCATGGTGGACCGGCGATTCGTCCTTGCCCGGCGTCTCGTCGATATCGGCCGGATCGACCGCATCCGGCACGATGCCGATCTGCGCCAGAAGATCGAGGCGGCGCGGCGAGGCCGAGGCGAGGATGAGTCGCGGCCGGGAGGAGATGCTCATTTGAAATCCGGTATCTGGTTCCGCATCCAGGGCGGCGGCCCCTTATCGCCGGTCGCGGCCCCGCCGGTCAAGCCCGCGCGGCGCCGGCTCACCACCGGAACTGCCGACGGCGACCGGAATCCGTATTGACTGCAACCCGGCGTGGCCCCATATACCGGCTCGCCCGGATCGCCGGGCGCTTTTTTCCCGGAGACTGACAAGAAATGCCGTGCTCGTCGGACCTGTCGGACCAAGCGGTCCGTGAGGTGGGGCGCGCCGTGCCCACTGGCGTGCCGGCAACCGCCGGCCGCCGCCGGTTCCTGCTGGGCGCCGGCGCGGCGGGACTGCTGGCCCTGCTGCCATCCGATATCGCCACCGCCGTTCGCGCCGCGGCGCAAGGGGCGGCCGGGCGCGAGACTCCGGTCCGCTTTTCCGCCGACTGGCTGGTCGAGGAGGCCCGCCGGCTGGCGACCAAGCCGCACCGCGCCCGGATCGCGCATCCGCCGGCGGAATTCGCCGACCTCACCTACGATCAGTATCGCGATATCCGGTTCCGCGCCGAGGCTTCGATCTGGCGCGACGAGAACCGGCGGTTCCGCCTCGACCCGATGCATGGCGGCTCGCTGTTTCCGACGCCGGTGACCGTGAAACTGGTGGAGGACGGCCTGGCGCGAACGGTCCGCTATGCGCCGGACATGTACGATTACGGCCCCCTGGTGACGCCGCCGGCCGAAGGCGCCGACATTCCGTTCTCCGGCTTTCGCGCCCGCCATCCGATCAACAACCCGGATGTCTGGGACGAATTTGTCGTCTTCCAGGGCGCCAGCTATTTCCGCGCGGTCGGCAAGGGCCATCTCTATGGCCTGTCGGCGCGTGGCCTGGCCATCGGGACCGCCGACCCGGAGGGCGAGGAGTTTCCCGCCTTCACCGCCTTCTGGATCGAGCGGCCCGAGCCCGAGGCGCCGACGCTGATCGTGCATGCGCTGCTGGAAAGCGAGTCCTGCACCGGCGCGTATCGCTTCACGATCCGTCCGGGCGACGAGACGGTGATGGACGTCGAGACGACGCTGTTCGCCCGCGCCGCGATGGAGCGGGCCGGGCTGGCGCCGCTGACATCGATGTTCCTGTTCGACGCCTCGCGGCGCGCGCGCATCGACGATTTCCGCCCGGCGGTGCACGATTCGAACGGGCTGGAGATGTGGACCGGCGCCGGCGAGCATATCTGGCGGCCCCTGGCCAATCCCACCAGCCTGCAGATTTCGGCCTTTTCCGACCGCAGCCCGCTGGGTTTCGGGCTGATCCAGCGCGACCGCGAATTCGCCGACTACCAGGATCTCGAGGCGCGCTACGAGAAACGGCCCAGCGCGTGGATCGAGCCGGTCGGCGACTGGGGGGCGGGATCGGTGATCCTGGTCGAGATTCCCAGCGAGCAGGAAATCCACGACAACATCGTCGCCTTCTGGCGGCCCGCCGCGCCGATCCCGGCCGGCGAGGCATTCCGGGTGACCTACCGGATCCGCTGGTGCGACCGTCCGCAGTTTCCGTCGCGACTGGCCAGGGTGGTGGCGACACGCAGCGGCCCCAATCTGGATCGGACGGCGATCCAGTTCGTTGTCGATTACGAGACACCGATGGAATTCGCGGAAGATATCCGGGTGGAGGTCGGCAACTCCAGCGGCTCCGTTCACAATGCGGGCGTCCAGGCGAACCCCGAATCGGGCGGGGCGAGGGCGCGCTTCGAATTGACGCCGGAGGGCGCCGATCTGGTGGAATTGCGGCTGGTGCTGAAAAGCGGCGACAAGGCGCTGAGCGAAACATGGCTGTATCGCTGGACCGCGTGACCGGCCCGGACGCCGGGGCGGTGGCCGCGCCGGTGCGCCTCGACAGCGGCCCGGTGCCGCCGGAGGCGCCGCTCGCCATGCCGGTGCAGGATTTGCGCCGGGCCCCGATGCACGCGCCACCGTCGGCAACGACGGTTTCGGCCCGGGCGGCAGCGACGGTATCGGCCCGGGCGGCGCGATGGTTCGTGTTCGGCGGCGCGCTGGCGGTAACCGGGATCGCCACCTGGCAGATACTGGTGGCGGTCGGCTTCGGCACGGCAACCCTGCCGCAGTATCTTCTCGTCGGGCTGTTTGCGGTCACCTTCGGCTGGATTGCGCTGTCGGCCATGGCCGGGATCGCCGGTTTCGCTCGCTTGCTGCGCCGGCGGCCGGACGCCGCGCGGCATGCCGATCTTGCGGACACCCGCATCGCCCTGATCATGCCGGTGCACAACGAGGATCCGGGCCGCAGCATGGGCGGGCTGCTGGCAATGGCCGAGGGGCTTGTGGAGCGCGCGGCAGGCGGGGCGTTCGACATCTTCATCCTGTCCGACAGCACCGATCCCGATGCCTGGATCGCCGAGGCGCAAACCTTCCACGCGCTGCGCGCCGCGCTGGCCGGGCGCATGGCCGCCTTCTACCGGCGCCGGCATCGCAACACCGGCAAGAAGGCCGGCAATGTCGCCGATTTCGTGCGCCGCTGGGGCGGGCGCTACCGCTACATGGTGGTTCTCGACGCCGACAGCCTGATGGCGCCGGACACCATCCTGTCGCTGGCGGCGGCGATGCAGGCGGAACCCGGTCTCGGCCTGTTGCAGACGGTGCCGCGCCTGGCCGGACGGCGCAGCCTGTTTGCCCGGCTGCAACAATTCGCCGGTGCCGCCTACGGGCCGCTGGTGGCCGAGGGCGTCGCCGCCTGGCAGGCCGACGACGGCAATTTCTGGGGCCACAACGCGATCATCCGTACCGAGGCGTTCGCCGCCGCCTGCGGCCTGCCGGATCTGCGGGGCGTCAAGCCCTTCGGCGGGCCGGTCATGAGCCACGATTTCGTCGAGGCGGCGCTGTTGCGGCGGGCCGGCTGGAAGGTGCGCATGGATGCCAGGCTCGGCGGGTCGTGGGAAGAGGCGCCGCCCGGCCTGGTCGAATTCGCCCAGCGCGACCGGCGCTGGGCCCAGGGCAATCTGCAGCATCTGGGCGTCATCGGCGCCGCCGGGCTGGCCTGGCCCAACCGCGCGCATTTCGCCATCGGCATCATGAGCTATCTGGCGTCGCCGCTGTGGCTGTCGCTGATTGTCGTCGGTCTTGCCATCGCGTTGCAGGCGCGTTTCATCCGGCCGGAATACTTCACCCGGGAATTCCAGCTTTTCCCCACCTGGCCGAGCTTCGAGAGCGAACGCATGATCGCGCTGTTCGCCGCCACCATGGCCGTTCTGTTCCTGCCCAAATTGCTGGCGATCGTGGCGGTGCTTGGCAATGCGGCCGAACGCCGGCGCTTTGGCGGCGCCGCGGCGGTCATCGCAAGCGCGGTGCTGGAAACCCTGCTGTCGGCGCTGGTCGCCCCGGTGACCATGCTGACCCAGACGCGCCATGTCGCCGAGATCCTGACCCGCCGGGATTCCGGCTGGGCAGTGCAGCGGCGCGACGACGGCGGGTTGTCGCTGGTCGCCGCCCTGCGTTTCCATCGCGATCATCTGCTGGCCGGGATCGGCCTGCTGGCCGCCGCCTGGCTGGTATCGCCGGCGACCCTCGCCTGGCTCAGCCCGATGATCCTTGGCCTGGCGCTGGCGCCGGTCACCACCTGGATCACCTCCAGCCCGGACGTGGGCGACGGATTGCGGCGGATCGGCCTGTTGCGGATTCCCGAGGAGATCGCGCGGCCATCCCTGTTCGACGACCGCGACAGCGCGGCCGGCCGGCTGAAGGTCGGCACGACGTCGCTGGCGGCGCTGATC
>JAHELM010000204.1 GCA_024644185.1 Rhodospirillales bacterium
GAAGCCGCTGCGGCTGGCCATTCTGGCGCTGGCGGGAACCGCGCTGCTGACGCTGAGCGCAAAGGTTCAGGTGCCATTCTGGCCGGTTCCGCTGACCATGCAGACCTTTGCTGTCCTGGCTATCGGCATGGCCTATGGCTGGCGCCTCGGCGGGGCGACCTTGCTGCTGTATATGGCCGAGGGCGCGGCCGGGCTTCCGGTTTTCGCGGGAACGCCGGAAAAGGGTATCGGGCTGGCCTACATGATGGGCGGAACCGGCGGCTATTTGCTGGGTTTCGTGGCGGCGGCAATGCTGACGGGCTGGTTGGCCCAGCGTGGCTGGGACCGCAAGGCGGCGACCACGGCGCTGGCCATGCTGCTGGGCAACATCGTGATCTACGTGGCGGGCTTGCTGTGGCTGGGAGCCCTGTTCGGTTGGGACAAGCCGATCCTGGCATGGGGCCTGACGCCGTTCCTGGCGGGAGACGTGGTGAAGCTGCTGCTTGCTACGGCGGTCATGCCGATGGCGTGGACGGCCTTGCGCCGCTGGCGCCAGGACTGACACCGGGGGTTCCAGGAAATACGGCCGCCGGAGCGATCCGGCGGCCGTTTTCATTTGCCGATCAGGCGGCTGCGGTGGTTCCGGCCGCGGGAGTTTTCGCAGGAGTCGGAAAGTTGATCCTCAGCGCCCGGCTAGTGACCTCGGCAGCCTCGATGACTCGCCCCTGTGCGCGGTAGATATCCGCCAGGTTCGGCAGAATCTCCGCGACGCGCGGATGATTCCCGCCGAAGGTCGCGGTGCGTTCGGCGATCGCCGCAAGATAGGTCCGCTCCGCATCCTTCAGGCGATCCTGCGCGTGATATAATTCAGCCAGACGGACCAGAACCCGGCTGCGGACCAGATTGACCGGCGACAGCGGAAGTCCCTTTAGCAGGCGCCGGCACAGCAGTTCAGCCTCATCGAAGTGCGATTGCTTGCACAGCATGTCGATCAGACCGAATGCGATCGTGGCGACGGTGGAATTGTCGCGTCCGAGTTTGGCTTCCGCCGCGGCGATTGCCCGACGGAACAAGGCTTCGGCCTGGCGCAACTGGTTCAGCCGGGCCGCGGCGACGGCGGCGCTATGCAGGTGCAGGGCGTTGTGGGGGTCTTCGGCCAGTGCGCGGGCAAAAGCGAGGACCGCGCGATTGAGATTTCCCTGCCCCATGGCGCGGCAACCATTGGCATAATGCTCGCTGATATTGAATTCGGCTGCGCTCGACATTGTATCCACCCGGTCCTGCGGCATCCACCGCTCTAGTCGTCCTGCCCCTGACATATCGGTTGTTAACGAAAAATTTACTATTATACGCCGTGCTGCGCCACCGGTTTCGTTTAAAGAAATACTTTAATTGGTTCAGCAATTAACTAGAATGCAAAATAAGAATGGACGGCAAACATTCTCCTCGAACGGGGTCGGCCAGTACAAGACACGGGAATAAGTCGATGAACGCGCGAAATGGTACATTGGCTGCGGTTGCGATATTCGTCCTGCAAGCCTGTGGCACCACCGGCAACGAAGGCTGGATAAGGCTGAAGGGCGCAGCGGTGGAATCGGATGGCAGGGAGTTACAGCGCTGCCATCTGGATCTGATTGACGCGGCCACTGACGAGGTTCTGATCGGCGACGCCGTCGCGGGGCATTTCGATATCAGGGTCTATCCGAGGCGCCCGGCATCGTCTTACGCGGTCACGATCCGCTGCAATGGATTCAAGGAAACGATGCGTGTCGGGCCGTTCGATGGCGGCGCCGGCGACTGGACGCGGCCGGTCGAACTTGGCGATATCGTTTTCCGACGAATTCCGTGATCAGCGGCAACAGCCGGGCCGCGTCAGGCCGCCGAGCGTTTTTCCGTATAGAGGAGGACGGTTTCGCGGGTGGGCGCCGGCTTGCGGACGGTTCCGTTTCTGTCATGCGCATCGGTCATGATCGTCGCGGCGCGGCCGATCATCGCCCTGGCGTCATCGTTTCGCCCGGTTTCACGATACAGGGCCGCGAGATGGGCCAACGCATCGGCGAGACGCACATGGCCCTTGCCGAATGTTCGGGTGCGCAGATCGAGCGCGGCGCGATACAGATGCTCGGCCTCTTCCGGACGGCCGAGACGGCGGCAGACGTCGCCGAGCCGAAGCATGGTCCGGCTTCCGGTTGTTCCCATGTGCAGCGGATCGATCTGGGCGAGGATACGCTTGCACAAATCCTCGGCGTCGCGATAGCGGCCCTGTTTGATGAAAAGATCGACCAGATTGTGCGACGTCGCCGCTGTTGCCGGGTGCGACCGGCCCACTGTGCTTTCGGCCGTCGTGATCGCCCGCCGCAGATACAGTTCCGCGTCGCGGTAGCGGCCAAGCCGGCAACCGGTCGCCGCCGCCACGGAAAGAAACACCGGATTCGACGGTTCGCCATCCAGTGCCTGACGAAAGGCCATGTCCGCGGCGGCGTATTCGCCTCGTAGATGCGCTTGAATTCCGGCCTGGTACGCAGCCTTCGCAATATTGCTCATGGCCTTCTCCCGCTGCGGCAGTGATTATTGCGATGATCGATATCCCTGACGGAAAACGCTGATCAAAGCACCACGCCATTACTAACGAAAAATTTACCAGTTTTCGCACGCTGTTCATAATGAAAATAAATATAAAAAACGATAAACTTAATTAAAACACAATATAAGAAGTATTCTTGGGATAAATAAATGCGATTTTCCAATCACTGTGTCCGACGCCATCTCCGTCTGCCTGGCGATCCGTTCCAAATTCGTTTGGCGACAAGCCTGAATGAGGATCTTTCATGACGGATCCGGGGCGACCGGGATTCCCCGCCTGCGAAGCCACTCGTTGCGGATCGGCTCATCGGGTCGGACATGCGTATCGAACTGACGACCCATTTGATCCGTGCGCATCCGTGGCACGCCGATCATCCCGGCGTCCCCCTTTCATTTGAATGCCGGATCGGGTTTCCAGTGGAAATCCAGCAAGTCACCACCGAGAGGGGTTGCGCGGACAAATATGATCGGGCCACTCTGCGCCAGCAATCATGAAGCCAGCCAGCGGGAGTCCGCCAACCATGCCCCGTGTCGCGCCTTTTGGCACATGGACGTCGCCTATCTCTGCCGAATCTATCGTCGGTGGCAGCATCGCCTTTGGCGAAATCGTGATCGATGGCCCGGATATCCTGTGGGGCGAGTTCCGCCCTTCGGAGGGCGGGAGGGTGGCCATCTTGCGTCGCCGCGCCGATGGGGAGATCGTCGACGCGATCCCGTCGCAGTTCAGCGCGCGTAGCCGCGTTCATGAATATGGCGGCGGCAGTTTTGCGGCGAGTGGCGGTTCATTATGGTTCTGTAACGAATCGGACCAGCAAATCTGGATGGTCGAACCCGATGCCGCACCGCGCCGGTTGAGCGACGAATCCGGGGTGCGTCACACCGATTTCGCGCCCGATATGCGGCGTCGCCGCGTGATCTGCGTCGCCGAGGATCACCGCGGTAGCGGGGAAGCCGAGAATCTTCTGGTGTCGGTTGGGTTCGACGGCGCGTGGACGAGATTGCACGGAGGGTTCGATTTCTACGGGCATCCGCGCCTGGCGCCGAATGGCAACCAGCTCGCGTGGATATGCTGGAACCACCCCAACATGCCATGGGACGGCACGGAACTCTGGCTTGCCGGTATTGCGCCGGACGGCAGCCTGGTCGGGGCACGGCGCATCGCCGGCAGCATCGATGAGTCGATTTTCGCGCCGGAATGGTCACCCGACGGCGCGCTGTATTTCGTGTCCGACCGAACAGGCTGGTGGAACCTGTATCGCTGGGATGGCATGGCCGTCGCCTTGCATCCCGACAGCGCCGAATATGGCTTGGGGTATTGGCAGTTTGGCATGTCCACCTATGGATTTGCCGGCCATGGCCAGATCGCGACGGCGCGGGCGGAGGACGGAGAATGGCGTCTCAAACTCCTCGATCCGGCGACGGGGATGCTGCGGGATTGCGGTCTTCCGTTTGCCGACGTGTCCGGCGTGAAGGCCGCTGACGGGCACGCCGTCTTTATCGGGACCGGAGATTCTGAGCCGCCGGCGGTCGTGTTGTACGACGTTCGCGAGGGAAGCCACCAAGTGCTGCGGCGTTCGGCCAGTTTCGACCTCGACCCGGCAGGCATATCGGTGCCGCGGTCCGTCAGTTTCCCGACCGGCGGGGGCGATTCGGCGCGCGGCTTCCTCTACATGCCGAACAATAAGGATTTCCGTGCCCCGGATGGCGAGCTTCCGCCGCTGATCGTGAAGATCCATGGTGGACCGACAGCGCAGGCGCGGCGCGGGCTGAGCCTGCGTATCCAGTACTGGACCAGTCGCGGCTTTGCGTTGCTCGACGTGAATTATCGCGGCTCAACCGGTTATGGCACCGAGTACCGGCGCAAGTTGGACGGGCAGTGGGGAGTGGCCGATGTCGAGGATTGCGTGGCCGGGGCGCTCTGGCTTGCGGATGCCGGTCTGGTCGACCGCAAGCGCCTGATCATCACCGGCGGTAGCGCCGGGGGCTATACCGTACTGGCGGCACTGACCCGGCACAGCGTATTTCGGGCTGGTGCCAGCCATTACGGGATCGGCGACATCATGGCGCTGGCGGACGACACGCATAAATTCGAAAGCCGCTATCCCGACCGTCTGATGGGCAGACTGCCCGAGGCAGAGGCCGTCTGGCGCGATCGTTCGCCGATCAACCATGTCAGCGGACTGGACTGTCCCGTCATCTTCTTTCAGGGCCTGGACGACAAGGTGGTGCCGCCAAACCAGGCCGAGGCGATGGTAGCGGCATTGCGGAAAAAGAACATTCCGGTGGCCTACGTGCCCTTCGCAGGCGAGGGACACGGATTTCGCCGCGCCGAAAACATCAAGCGGGCGCTGGAGGGTGAATTGTATTTTTACGGGCGGGTCTTTGGTTTTGTCCCGGCCGATAAGATCGAACCGCTGCCGATCGAAAACCTTTAGCGGATGTCGGTCAGCTAGCTGTGGCCACCATGCAGGATCGAGTCGGCAACACCAGTGTCGTAGCCGAGGCCCGACGGGGTCAGGGCGATGCTGAACGGAAAGATACCGCCGGCGGCCAAGCCCTTGCGCGTCAGTGCAACCCAGACCGCTTCGTTGCGCAGGCCGCTGGCATCCGCCGCCATCACGGTGCGCGCGCCGACATGGAAGTGATTGCCATGCGGCGTCGGAATGCCGGTGATCCGCACGCCGCCGGTCGTTTCGTCCCGTTGCGCGGCGTTGGAGTCCCGCGAAAGCTCCTGCAAAATGGCGAGAGTCCTGAGTTGCAGCGGGTTCAGATTCAGCGGGTTTTTCTTCGGCGGCATCGGTGTGTCTCCAGAATGTGCGAGCCGAGCTTCGCGCGTCCATGCGAACTGGTCAAGCGCCGACAGAGCCGGCAGGGTTCGTCGTAAATACAGGACGTGAAGGG
>JAHELM010000205.1 GCA_024644185.1 Rhodospirillales bacterium
GCGCCTTCGAGGCGATCCGGGCCAGTTCGGGCAACAGCTTCGTGCACGAGACGGAAAGCCAGGTGATCCTGAACGGCAGCTACAATATCGGCTTCACCATGGATCTGGCCTGCAAGGATATCGGCTTTGCCACCGGCATGGGCCGCGAATTCGGCGTGCCGCTGGCGCTGGCCGGCATGACCGAGCAGATCTTCGTCCAGGCGCGCCAGCAATTCGGCGGCGACGCCTGGTCGTCGATGGTGGTGAAGATCCTCGAGGACGCCCTGGGCGAACCCCTGCGCGCCCCCGGCTTCCCGGCCGAACTGACCGCCGAGCACGCCTGAAGGGGCGTGTTCAGCGGGCCAGTTGCGGCAGGAAGGTGCTGAGCTCCGGCAACAGGATCAGCAGGATCACCACGGCAATCTCGGCCAGCAGAAACGGCATGACCTTGCGCAGGATCGGCAGCATCGGCGATTCGGCCAGGCGGCAGGCGAGAAACAGGCACACCCCGACCGGCGGCGTGATCAGGCCCAGGGTCAGCGTCAGGATGATCACCATCGCCAGATGCACCGGGTCAATACCCATGGACATCGCCACCGGCATCAGCATCGGCACCAGCAGCACGATCGCCGCGCCCGGCTCCAGGAAGGTACCGACGACCAGCAGCACCGCCATGGTGGCGAGCAGGAACAGCGTCGGCTCGCCGGCGAAATACTGCCCGAACTGCTGGACCCACATGGCGATGCCGCCGATGGTCAGCACATAGGACATGACGGTGGCCGCGGCGATGATCAGATAGACGGTCGCGGTAATGCGCACGCTGCGTTTCAGCGCATCCCACAGCTCTGCCCAGTTCATGCTGTGGAACACGAACCAGGATACGGCAATCGCGTAGATGCAGGCGACGCCGCCGGCCTCGGTGGCGGTGAAGGCGCCGAACAGCGTGCCGCCGACGATCAGAACCGGCAATCCCGCGACCAGCAGACCATCCCTTATCAGCGTCAGGATTTCGCCCCGGTCGATCCGGGTCGAGGAGCGCGGCAACCTGCCGCCGCGCGCCTGGAAGAAGATCACGGTCCAGCACGCGCCCGCCAACATCAACCCCGGCACGATGCCGGCGACGAACAGGTCGATCACCGACAGCCGCGTCACCGCGGCATAGATCACCATGATGACCGAGGGCGGGATGATCGGGCCGATGATCGACGACGAGATCGTCACCGCCGCCGCGTAGTTCTTGTCGTAGCCTTCCTTCGGCATGCCCTTGATGAACACCTGGCCGAGCGCCGCCGTGTCGGCCACCGCGGCGCCGGAAATGCCGGCGAAGAACACCGACGCGGTGACGTTGGCATAGGCCGTGCCGCCGGCCGCGCCGCGCGTCGCCAGCGCCGCCAGCCGGATCAGCCGCATGGTGATACCGCCCCGGTTCATGATCTCGCCGGCGAACACATAGAAGGGCGCCGCCAGCAGGACGAAACTGTCCATCCCGGTGAACAGGCGGGTCGGCACGGAAATGAGGTCCAGCCCCAGCGCCCACATGCCGACCGCGCCGGACAGGCCGAGCGCGAAGACCACCGGCACGCCGAGAAGGAGCAGGAGGACGAAGGCGATGGCGAGGGCGATCACGGCTCGTTCTCCTCGCGCATCTCGCGCAGCATATACGCTTCCGGCAGCGCCATCAGGCACAGCACCTTGATCAGCATCAGCAGCCCGCCGACGGGCACCGCGATATAGGGAATGATCATTGGAATCTGCATGGCCGGCGACATTTGCCGGATGTTGAGGATGGCCGCCGGCATGCCTTCCCAGATCAGGATCAGACAGAACAGCGCGATCAGCCCCAGCACGGTCAGCCTGATCGCCCGGCGCAGGCGCGGCGCGCGAAGATCGGCGAAGATGTCGACCGACATGTGCTCGCCGCGAAACAGCGCCGCACTGCCGGCCAGGAACACCATCCAGACGGTCGAATAGCGCATCGACTCCTCGCTCCACGACAGCGGATCGACGAGGGCGTAACGCCAGAAAACCTGTCCCAGATTCATCAGCAGCACGGCAACCAGAAGAACCGCGGCGATCGATTCCGTAAGCCGGGTCAGACGCAGACCGAAGCGGAATACCCGATCCTTCACAATTCCTCCTCCACGCGCTGTCACGACCAACCGGCGATAAAACAATAAACAAAAAGTCGGAGAGCGGAAGGCGAGTTTCCGCCCTCCGCTCTCCGCTGCAATCCCAACCGTCAGTTGCCGGTGAGGCCCGGTTCGTAAGCCTTCGCCGTGTCCAGCAGGCTCTTCACCAGATCGGCGCCCACCTGCTCGCGCAGATAGGCCAGAACCGGTTCCTGGGAGACCGCGGCAAACTGAGCTTTCTCGTCCATCGTGGTCATGTGGACTTCGACGCCCTTGGCCTTGATCTTTTCGATATACACCTTGGCGCCTGCCAACTTCTGGGTGTTTTCGATGCGGGCGGCCAGCGTCGCCGCCTCCAGGACCACCGCCTTTTCATCGTTGGTCAGCGTGCCCAGGAACTTGTCGCTGATGATGTACGCATGCACCCCGAGAATGTGCTCGTCGGTCGACAGGTATTTCTGAACGTCGACCAGATTGTAGTCGTAGACCACCTGGGCCGGGTTCTCCTGGCCGTCGATGACGCCCTGCTTGGCGGCCATGATGATTTCGGAACCGGGCATCGGGGTCGCCGCGGCGCCGAAGGATTCGACGAAACGGATGAACACCGGGCTTTCCATCACGCGCATCTTCAGGCCCTTGAGGTCGGCCGGGGTGCGGATCGGGCGGACATTGTTGGTGAAGTCGCGGAAGCCGTTCTCGCCCCAGGCCATGATGCGGATCCCGGTTTCCTTGCGCATGTCCTCGGCCAGATCGGCGAAGAACTTGCTATCGAAAACCTTCCAGGCATGGGCCGAGGACTTGAAGAGATAGGGAACCGAGAGAACCTGAATCTTCTTGTAGAAGCCGGCCAGCGCGCCGGTGTCGACCAGGCACACCTCGATCGTGCCTTGCTGCACCTGTTCGGCGCAGGCGCGTTCGGCGCCAAGCTGCGCGCTCGGAAACAGCTGCACCTCGATCTTGCCTTCGGTCTTGTATTCGACGTGGTTCTTGAAGGCGACGAGCGCATTCCATTCCGGATTGTCACCCTGCGGCGCATTCATGCCGAACTTGATGGTCTTCGCATAGCCGGGGCCTGCGAGGCCCAGGATTGCGGCGGCGGCCAGCGCCGCGACGGCGGTCGTCAACTTTCCGGTCATATCCCTATTCCTTTCCTCTGTCGGCCCATCTCGGGCCCATTTTTTCATCAGCCAACTGAGGATATCCGCGCCCCGCGCGATTGGATAATGCCAAGACCTGATTGCCCCATGCCGGTCAGGCATAGCGTATGGGCGGTTCCCGGCGGGCGATGCCGTCCATGCATCGCCCTAGGACAATACGGCATTGGTCAAGGCCGGCGTCGCTTCCTAATTTTGAAACCACCCGTTCGGGCGGCCTTGGGCCGTAGCCGCACGGACGCCGCCCTTGCCGGGATCGGCCCCTGGCGTTAAGAGACATTCGCGATGACCCTGTCCGACCTGCCGACCCCCGCCTTGATTCTCGACGTCGCGAAGCTGCGCCGCAATGTCCGGCGCATGGCCGACGCCGTGCGGCGCAACGGCGTCGCGCTTCGTCCGCACATGAAGACCGCCAAGTCGATCGACGTCGCCCGCATTGCCCTGGCGGGGCAGGCCGGCGGGATCGCCATGTCAACCCTGCGCGAGGCCGAATATTTCGCCGGGCACGGCATTCGCGACATCCAGTATGCGGTCAGCATCGTTCCGGACAAGCTGGCGCGGGTGGCGCAAATCCAGAAGACCGGCGCGCGCATTACCCTGATCACCGACAATGTCGGCGTCGCCCGCGCCATCGCCGCGAAGGGGGCGGAGCTGGGCGCGACATTCCACGTGCTGATCGAGGTCGACTGCAGCGAGGGCCGCTCCGGCGTGCTGCCCGGTTCCGAGGATGTCCTGACCATCGGCCGCATCCTGCACGATTCGCCGAATACCGAGCTGGCCGGGATCATGACCCATGCCGGCCATTCCTATCGCTGCCGCGGTCTTGCCGAGGTCGAGGCGATGGCCGAGACCGAACGCGCGGCGGCGGTGGCCGCCGCCAACCGGCTGCGGGCGGCCGGCCTGCCCTGTGGAACCGTCAGCGTCGGCTCGACGCCGACCGCGCTGTACGCCAGGTCGCTGACCGGCGTCACCGAGGCACGGCCCGGCGTCTACATGTTCGGCGACATGTTTCAGGCTCAGATCGATTCCTGCAGCGTCGGCGATCTGGCGGTGTCGGTGCTGGCCGCCGTGACCAGCCATCGCCGCGAATTCGACCGCCTGCTGGTCGATGCCGGGGCGCTCGCCCTCTCCAAGGACCGCAGCACGGAATTCGTGGCGAACGATATCGGCTTCGGCCTGGTTACCGATATCGACGGCAAGCCGTTCCAGCCGCAATTGGCCGTCGCCCGGGTCTATCAGGAACATGGCCAGGTGCAGGGCGGAACCGGCGTGCCCTTCGACGCCATGCCGGTGGGTTCGCGGGTTCGCATCCTGCCGAACCATGTCTGCATGACGGCGGCGATGTATGACCGCTACCACGTGGTCGACAGCGAGTCCGGCGACGCCCGGAAGGTCATCGCCGAATGGACCCGCGCAAACGGCTGGTAGGTCAGTAATCGGCGCTTGTGCCGAGGCCCCGTTCGGTCGCCAGGCGCACCGCCAGGGCCGCCACCGCCAGATCCTGGAGCGCCACGCCGGTGCCATCGAAAATCGTGATCTCGGCGGCATCGCGGCGCCCGTCGCACAGTCCCGCCACGACCTGCCCGATGCTGCCGCGGAACGATGCGTCGCCGATCAGCCCCTGCGCATGGGCGTGCTGGCATTCGCCGATGGTGATCGCCTGCGCCAGTTCGTCCACGAACAGGGCGGCGGATGCCACCAGCTTCGGATCCAGTTCCTGCTTGCCCTTGGTGTCGGCGCCCATGGCGCTGATATGCGTGCCGGGTCGCACCCAGCCCTTTTCCACCAGGGCCTTCTGCGACGGCGTGACGGTGATCACGATATCGGCCCCGGCCACCGCGTCGCGGCGCTCCGCCGCGGCCGCGAACTCCAGTCCCAGATCGTGGACGGCCTTGCCGAAGGCGGCCAGGTTGTCGGCCGAGGGATCCCAGGCCAGAACCCTGGCGATCGGCCGCACCGCCAGGGTGGCGCGAAGCTGATAGATGGCCTGGACACCGGTTCCGACGATGCCCAGAACGCGCGCATCCGGCCGCGCCAGGTGTTTGGTGGCGATGGCGCTGGCGGCGCCGGTGCGCACACCGGTCAGGTAATTGGCGCTGACCAGGGCCGAGGCGCGCCCGGTTTCGGGATCGAACAGCAGGGTCGAGGACTGGTGGTTGCTCATCCCGCTGGCGGCGTTGTGCGGCCAGTAGCCGCCT
>JAHELM010000206.1 GCA_024644185.1 Rhodospirillales bacterium
ACCAAGGGCCGCTGTTACCAGCAACCGCTTGAACATGACATGAAGCTCCCGTTTGTTGGTTTTGTGCCGGGAAGCTTAGGCCAGGTGCCGACCGCTTGGCCAGAGGGTTTGCTCGATTCCCGCCATCGCCCTTGCCGGGCGGGGTCGTGGCGCGATATTGCTGGGGCGCCGCGCCGGAGCGGCAACCCCGTTGACCAGCGAGAATATCCAGCCCCATGCCCCTGCTCCTTGGAATCGATACCGGCGGCACCTATACCGACGCGGTCCTGCTGGACGACGACCGCGGAGTCGTCGCCAAGGCGAAATCGCTGACCACCCGCGACGATCTGGCGATCGGCATCGCCGGCGCGGTCGACCGCGTGCTGGCGGATTCGGGCGTGCCGGCGGGCGACATCGCGCTGGTCTCGCTGTCTACCACGCTGGCCACCAATGCGCTGGTCGAAGGCTATGGCGGGCGCGTCTGCCTGGTGTTCATCGGCTTCGGCGACCCGGATCTGGACAAGGCCGGGCTGCGCGACGCGCTGGGCGCCGATCCGGCGATCCTGCTGGCCGGCGGCCACGACACCCACGGCAATCCGCGGGCGCCGTTCGACCTCGCCACGCTGGAGCAACGTCTGGCGGAAATCGGCGACACCGTCACCGGCTTTGCCGTCACCGCGCATTTCGGCAGCCGTAACCCGGCGCATGAAATCGCTGCCCGCGACCTGATTCGCCGGGTTTCCGACCTGCCGGTGACCTGCGGCCACGAATTGTCGGCCAGGCTCGGCGGGCCGCGCCGGGCGCTGACCTGTCTGCTGAACGCGCGCCTCATCAGCCTGCTGAGCCGGCTGACCCATGCCACCGCCGATTTCATGGCGGCGCGCGGCATCGGCGCGCCGCTGATGGTGGTGCGCGGCGACGGGGCGCTGATCTCGGCGGAACTCGCCAATGCGCGGCCGGTGGAAACCATCCTGTCCGGGCCGGCCGCCAGCCTGGTTGGCGCCGCCTGGCTGACCGGGCGGCGCGACGCCGTGGTCTCCGACATCGGCGGCACCACCACCGACGTCGCCATCCTGCGCGACGGCCAGCCGCGCATCGACGAGGACGGGGCGACGGTGGGCGGCTGGCGCACCATGGTCGAGGCGGTGGCCATGCGCACGATCGGCCTGGGCGGCGACAGCGAGGTGACGCGCGCGGAAGAGCCGGGCGACGACGCGCTCCGCCTGGGTCCGCGCCGCGTTGTGCCGATCAGCCTGCTGGCCACGCAGCACCGCGAGCTGGTCTACGAGACGCTGCACCGGCAACTGGCCGAGGACGAGCCGGCGCGCCTTGCCGGCCGCTTCATCCTGCCGATGCGGGCCAGCCCGGCGCAGCTTGCCGGCCTGTCGGTATCGGAGCGCGGCCTCTACGACCGGGCGCTGGCGGGGCCGCAGGCGCTCGACCGGCTGGCCGGCGGCGCCTTCCGGGACAGCACGCTCGCCCGGCTGGTGTCCAA
This sequence comes from Rhodospirillales bacterium, assembly GCA_024644185.1. Classification (GTDB taxonomy): domain Bacteria; phylum Pseudomonadota; class Alphaproteobacteria; order UBA8366; family JADFVY01; genus JAHELM01. The sequence goes on from JAHELM010000206.1 coordinate 1,475, forward strand.
GGGGCTGGTACAGGTTGCCGGCTTCACGCCGTCCGACGCGGCGCATGTTGTGGGCGAACACGATGGCTGGGATGCCGCCGCCGCGCTGGCCGGGGCGCGGCTGTTCGCCCGCAAGCGCGACCGCATGGGACGGCGGCTGGCGCCCGATGGCGAGACCGTGAGCCGCATGACCATCGCCACGCTGATCCGTCGTTCGGCCGAGGTTCTGCTGGAATCCGCCTTCGCCGCCGACGGGTATCATGGCAATGCGCTCAGCCGCCACGAACTGGCGGCGGCCGCGCTCGACCGGCGCGAAGGGCTGGTGCGCATCGGCCTGGAACTCGGCGTGCCGGTGATCGGCCTGGGGGCGTCGGCGGCGACCTATTACCCCCGCGTCGCCGCCCTTCTGGGGGCGGAACCCGTGGTGCCCGAACATGCCGATGTGGCCAACGCGGTCGGCGCCGTGGTCGGCCGGGTGCGGGCGGTGGCGCAGGTTACCGTCTCGCAGCCGATGCCCGGTCTGTTCCGCGTGCATTTTGCCACCGCGCCGGCCGATTTTCCGGCGCTGGACGCGGCTATCGCCGCGGCCGAGCGCGGCGTCACCGACGAGGCCCGCGACCATGCGGCCCGGGCCGGGGCGGAGGCGGTGGAAATCCGCCTCGCCCGCGAGGAAAAGGTCGCGACAGTGGATGGCCAGGCGATGTTCATCGAGGCTATCGTCACGGCAACGGCGGCGGGACGGCCGCGCATCGCAACGAAGGGAGCAACCAGGTGACCGCACCGATCATGGCCGCCTCGCGGCGCACCCGCCGCACCCCCTACAGCGACCGGGTGGAGGCGCATGGGGTCAAGGGCTACACCGTCTACAACCACATGCTGCTGCCGACCGCCTTCCGGTCGCTGGAGGAGGATTACCGGCATCTGTGCGAACATGTGCAGGTCTGGGACGTCGCCTGCGAGCGCCAGGTGGAATTGCAGGGGCCGGACGCCGCGCGCCTGACGCAGATGATGACGCCGCGCGATCTGTCGCGGGCGCAGATCGGCCAGTGCCTTTACGCGCCGCTGGTCGACGAGGCCGGCCGCATGCTGAACGACCCGGTGATCCTGAAGCTGGCGGAAGACCGCTTCTGGCTGTCCATCGCCGATTCCGACGTGCTGCTCTGGGCCAAGGGCCTGGCGCTGGGGCTGCGGCTGGATGTGCGCATCGACGAACCCGACGTGTCGCCGCTGGCGGTGCAGGGACCGAAGTCGGACGACCTGATGGCGGCGGTGTTCGGCGATGCGGTGCGCGCCATCAAGTTCTTCCGCTTCGCCGTGCTGCCGTTCCGCGGGCGGCGGCTGGTGGTCGCCCGGTCGGGCTGGAGCAAGCAGGGCGGGTTCGAGATCTATCTCGACGATTCCAGCCTCGGCGGGGCCCTGTGGGACACCCTGTGGGAGGCCGGGCGGCCGTTCGACGTGGCGGCCGGCTGCCCCAACCTGATCGAGCGCGTGGAAGGCGGGCTGCTGTCCTACGGCAACGACATGACGCGCGAGCACAATCCGCTGGAATGCGGCCTCGACCGCTATTGCAGCCTCGACGGCGGCCATGATTTCATCGGCCGCGCGGCGCTGCGCGACATCCGCGACCACGGGGTGGCCCGGCTGATTCGCGGCGTGCGCTTCGAGGGCGAAACCTGCCCGCCCTGCCTCGTCCCCTGGCCGGTTCGCGATGCCGGCGGCACGCTCGCCGGGCAGATGACCACCGCGGTGCATTCGCCGCGCCTCGGCAATATCGGCTTCGCCATGATGGAACGCGGGTTCTGGACTCCGGGCCAGGCGGTGACCGTGGAAGGTCCCGACGGCAAGCGCCGCGCCGGTACGGTTGCCGAACTGCCCTTCGTGTCCCCCGGCGGCTGACGGAGGTTTCGACATGACCGGCTGGCTGGTCGGGCTGGTGTTCGCCGGCGTCTATGCCGGCATGGCGCTGGGGCGCTGGCCGGGGCTGGCGCTGGATCGCACCGGTGTGGCGCTGATCGGCGCCATTCTGCTGTTCGTCGCCGGCGCGGTCGGTCCGGCGGGGATCGTCGCCTCGATCGATTTCGCCACGCTGGCCATCCTGTTCTCGCTGATGATCCTGTCGTCGCTGGTTGCCGCCAGCGGATTCTTCGAGTGGTGCGCCGCGCGGATCGCCGGGGGTGCCGCCTCGCCGCGCATGGTTCTGGCGCTGGTTGTCGCGGTGTCGGGCGCGTTGTCCTCGGTGCTGACCAACGATGTGGTGGTCTGGGCGATGGCGCCGGTGCTGGCGCGCGGGCTGATCGGGCGCGGCCTCGATCCGCGGCCCTATGTCATCGCGCTGGCCTGCGCGGCCAATGCCGGCAGCGCCGCCACGGTGATCGGCAATCCCCAGAACCTGCTGATCGGCCAGGCCGGGCAGCTGGGCTTCTGGCCCTTCGTGGCTGCCTGCGGCGTGCCGGCGGCAGCCGCCCTCGTGCTGGTGTATCTGGCGATCGCCCGACAGTGGCGGATTGGCGCCACGCCCGTCGCTGCCCCGGCGGAGGTTACCGCGCTGCCCTTGCAGGCGCGGCCCCTCGCCAAGGCGGCGCTGGCGGTGATGGCGCTGGTCGCCGTATTCACGCTGACCGCCGACCGCGCCGCCTGGACGCTGGCCATCGCCGGCCTGCTGCTGCTCAGCCGCACGCTGTCGACCCGGCGACTGCTGGGCATGGTCGACTGGCACCTGCTGTTGCTGTTTGCCTGCCTGTTCGTGGTGACCGGGGCGCTGGCGGCGGGCGGCGGGCCGGCGCGGCTGCTTGCGGCGCTGCCCGAATGGCTCGATCCTGCGTCGTCCGGGGCGCTGGCGGCGCTGTCGCTGGCCGGCAGCAACTCGATCGGCAACGTGCCGCTGGTCGTCCTCGTGCTGGCGGCGCTGCCCGATCCCGGACCGGACGCGCTTTACCGGCTGGCGGTATTCAGCACGCTCAGCGGCAATTTCCTGATCGTCGGCAGCATGGCGAACATCATCGCCGTGGAACGTGCCCGCGACGAGGGGGTGGCGATCGGCTTCGTCGACTATGCGCGAACCGGCATACCGCTGACGCTGGTCTCCCTGGCCATCGCCTGGGGCTGGTTCGCGCTGACCTGAATTCCGCTTGGCGGCACGCGCGGCTCGCCTATAATCCGGGCCGAGGGGTCTTTGGAGGGAGCATGACGGCATGATGAATCCAGTAAAGCTGCGGCGGGTTTTTCGGGCGGGATGCGCGGCGTTTCTGCTCGGCGCCGGCGGTGCCGCCGCGCAGACGGCGTTTCTCGGCGGCCAGTACAGCCTTGGCCTGGTCGGCGATTACGACGGCAAGGACGTTACCGTCACGGTGGACGATCAGATTGTCGTCGACGGAATCCAGCATGTCCTTCTGGAGGGCATGGTGGAGACCTATCCGGTCGAGGCCGTGTCGCCCTATATCCATGTTCGCGTTGTCATCGACGGCGTGGGCGTCGCTGAAAACACGGTCGACATGACCGGCGCGCAGAAATTGATCCTCGTCATTCGCGGGAACTTCGTGGACGTGGGCGTGGAATAGGCGCCTCGGAACGAGCCGAGGGTCTTGCGGCTGAAAGTCTCGCATCCCGCGGCGAACCTGATCTAAAAAGTAAAAAAAATATTAATAATGGTCCGATCTTGTGACCGGACTCAAAAAAGCAAATAAATAAGATTGCCCGATCAGTCTCTGGGGGCCTAATCCAAATTTCTTTAATCTCAGAACGTTAGAGTCCCGCACTTTGCATTTTAGGGAAATTGATTTCGATACTGGCGCCTATGACCCAATTGGGTCATGCGACCGCGGGGCGGCTGCCTGTACATGTTCGATCACGCGGTGCCCATGAGGGGGGTCGCTGTTAGTGAGTAAATTGAGGAGAACATTGATATGTTGAAGGCATTTCTGACGGACGAATCCGGCGCGACCATGATTGAATACGGCCTGATCGCGGCCCTCGTGTCGGTCGCGGCCATCG
>JAHELM010000207.1 GCA_024644185.1 Rhodospirillales bacterium
GGAAAGGAATAGCGATGCGTCGGGTTCTTGCGATCATATCGGTTGTCTCGGGTGTCTGGCTCGCGTGCGCCCAGCCAACCTTGGCGCAGGATGCCATCGGCAGGGCTTTCGCCGACGCCTTCTATGGCGAGGTGGGCATTTCCGAAATCGTGCGCGAGCGGCCCGATGTCTCGATGCTGGAAAAGGCCGAGATGAACGAGCTTCTGAAGGCAAAGGACGCGCTGGCCGCCTTCTTTCAGGCGCTGAAACCGGGTGCCAAGGACGACGTCAGGGCGTTTCTCGACCCGTCGCTCGCCGGGCGCTTTGCCGACAAGACAGCGCTGCGGCGCGAGCGGTTCGGCGCGGCGGCCTATCTGTCATTGGAAATCATCGATTTCCGCATTTCCGAGGGCCTCGACGAGATCAAGTTGCGCTATTTCCTGAGCGAGAGCGACCAGGGCAAGGCGCTGATCCGCCAGCGCGCGGTAACCTTTCGCCACATCGGCGACCGCTGGCTGATCGCCGAATTCGACAATTTTCAGTTCGACTGAACGGCTGCCGGTCACCCGGGCCGCCGACCGACCGGGCAGGTGCAAATGCAGGACAACCATGCCGAGGCGCGCCGAAGCCTCCTCGCCGAACTCGACGCGGAGGTGGCCGAGACCGCCCGTTGGCTAGGCGTCGCGCGGCTGGATGCGGCGGTTCGCGACGCCATCGCCATGGTGCCCCGGCATGAATTCGTGCCGCGGTGGGAATGGCCGCATGCCTGGGAAAACCGCCCCTTGGCGATCGGCCACAACCAGACCATCTCGCAACCCTACATCGTTGCCGCCATGACGCAGATGCTGCGGCTGGAGCCGGGTGCGCGGGTGCTGGAAATCGGCACCGGCTGCGGCTATCAGGCCGCGGTGCTGGCCTGTGTCGCGGCTGAAGTCTGGAGCGTCGAGCGCATTCCCGAACTGGCCGAGGCCGCCGCCGCCCGGCTGGCGCGGCTGGGCTATGCGAACGTGCATGTGCGCCGCGGGGACGGGGCGCTGGGCTGGCCCGAGGCGGCCCCCTTCGACGGCATCCTGGTGACCGCCGCGGCACGGGATATCCCGCCCGACCTGGTCGACCAGTTGGCGCCCGGCGGCCGCATGGTGGTGCCGGTTGGCCCCGGCGGCCGCGAGCAGGTGTTGACTTTGGTGACCCGGGACAAGGCCGGCCATATCGGCATCGAACCCGGCCTGCCCGTCGCCTTCGTGCCGCTGATCACCGACCGGTAGGTGCCTGCCTGAGACGGTTGGCCGCATCGCCTGTCGCCGCCGGTCGGTGCCATAGTGACGTCATGCGTCCGGTCCCGGCGAAACCGCGGAGGCGACATGGCAAAGGCGACGACCTGCGGAATGGCCCTTCCCCGCCTGCTCGAATGCTACGGGGTGGACACGGTCTTCGGCATCCCCGGGGCGCATACGCTCGAGTTGTATCGTGGCCTTGCGGCAAGTCGCATTCGCCATGTCCTGGCGCGCAACGAACAGGGTGCCGGTTTCATGGCCGATGGCTATGCCCGGGCCAGCGGGCAGGCCGGCGTCTGCCTGGTGATTTCCGGGCCCGGCGTCACCAACGCGGCAACGGCCCTCGGCCAGGCCTATGCCGATTCTGTTCCCGTTCTGCTGATTTCCGCCGTCACCGCCAGAAACAGCCTGGGCAAAGGCTGGGGTTGCCTGCATGAGATCACCGACCAGCGAGCGGTCACGGCCCCGCTGACGGCGTTCAGCGCCACGGCATTGTCGCCGGAAGAAATTCCCGAACTCGTCGGTCAAGCTTTTGCGGTGTTCCAATCGGGTCGGCCGCGGCCGGTCCATATCGAAATACCGGTCGATGTTCTGGGATTGCCTGCGGCGAATGCCTGGACTGCACGCGTACCGCCGGTACGGCCCCGGCCGGATCCGGATTCTGTCGCCGCCGCCGCCGCGCTGCTGCGCAACAGCCGGCGGCCGGCCATCCTGGTCGGAGGCGGTGCCGCGGGGGCACGCGGCACGCTGCAGCAAATCGCGGAGCGCCTGGATGCGGCGGTGATCGCCAGCTGCGCGGGCAAGGGCATCGTGCCGGATTCGCACCCGTTGAGCCTTGGCGGGAGTATCGTGCGGCCGGAGGTGCAGGCGCTGTTGGCCAAGGCCGATGTCGTTCTTGCTATCGGCACGGAAATCTCCGAGACCGACAGCTTCGTCGAGAAGCTGACGCTGCGGGGCAAACTGATCCGGATCGATATCGATCCGCGCAAGATCAACGATCTCTATCCCGCCACGGTCGGCATCGTCGGCGACGCCGGATCCTCGGCGGAAGCACTTCTGGCGGCACTGGGTGAGGCGGGCCGGGTCCGCAAGGGCAGCGGTCGCGCCGCCGCGCTGGCGGCAATCCGCAGTGCGGTGGCCGCCGATCTCACGCCAAGCGAACGCAAGCACGTCCGGCTTCTCGAAGGGCTGCGCCGGGCGGTGCCGGCCAATACGGTCATCGCCGGAGATATTGCCCAGCTCGTCTATACCGGAGCCTTCGCCTTTCCGGTCGAGGCGCCGCGACTGTGGCACTATCCCGCGGGCTTCTGCACGCTGGGCTGCGGCCTGCCCAACGGTATCGGCGCACGGTTGGCGCTGGCCGACCGGCCGGTGGTTGTCCTGGCCGGCGATGGCGGGTTGATGTTCACCGTGCAGGAACTGGTGACGGCGGCGGAGCTGCGGCTGAATCTGCCGATTGTGGTTTGGAACAATGGCGGGTTGAAGCAGATCCGGGACGATATGGCGCGTCTTCGTATCCCCGCGCTGGGTGTCGACGGCATCAACCCGGATTTCCTGATGCTGGCCAGGGCGTGCGGCTGCCACGGCGTGCGCCCCGACAGTCTTGCCGGGTTCGAAGCCGCGATTGCGGCGGCGCTCGATGCCGATCGGCCGACGGTCATCGAGGTGAATGAGGGTGCCGCCTGGCTGGCGTAGCAGGGCCCGATTGCGGTGCCCGTCACCGCCCTTCGACGACGACGTGGCGGGGCCGGCCGGTTTTCAGCAGGTCGACGATGTTGTCGATGGCAGTGCGGCGTTGCTCGGCATCGGCCTCCCGCGAATAGAAGGCGGCGTGCGGCGACAGCAATATCCGCTCGTGCTTCAAGAGCGGATCGCTGGCCGGTGGCGGCTCGACGGGCAGCACATCGAGTGCCGCGCCGGCCAGTTGTCCTTCGTCAAGCGCGGCGATGAGCGCGGCCCGATCGACGAGCGGCCCGCGCGCGACATTGACCAGAAAACTGCCCGGCTTCATTGACGTCAGAAGTTCCTTGCCGATGAGGCCGGCGGCGCCGGCGCCCATGGGAACGTGCAGCGAAACGATGTCGGCGGCGGTGAAGAGGCTCGCCGAGTCCGGCAGGCGAGTCACGAAATCCGGCCAGTCCGCGTCCGCGACTTTCGGATCGCAGGCGACAACGCCGCCAAAGAACGGACGCGCGCGCTCGGCCACCAGCCGCCCGATACGTCCGAGGCCGAGGATCCCGTATGTCAGATCGCCCGGGCGCCGAAGTTCACCGGCAGCCGCGTAGTCCCAACCCCCGGCGCGCACATGCCGGTCAAAGGTGGGAAGCCCGCGCAGCAGGGCCAGCGCCATGGCCAGGGTATGCGCGGCCACTTCGGTTATGTTGCCGAATGGCGCGTTGGCGACCCATATGCCATGTTTCCGTGCAGCCTCCAATGCTATGGAGTCGACACCGATCTGGGGCAGCGAGACGATGCGCAATCCGGGCAAGGCCGCAAATACTTTCTGGGTCAGCGGCGCATACTGGATCACGAGAGCATCGGCGTCCTGACCTGCCGCGATGACCTGTTCCGGCGTCGTGCACTGCGGATCGGCCGCCGCGAATTTCAGGCCCGCGGCCCGGCACAGCTCTCGCTCCAGGTCGAGATCGGGTTGCATGTAGTCGGTGAACAGAACCTTCATGGCGCGCCCGCTTTTGCTACCGTCGACAACAATCATATAGCGCCCGAGGCCCTCATGGCACGCGCCGTGTCGCCGCACCCGCCACTCTTCCTCGGACCCTCGGGTTCAGCCCTCGGGGTCAGGCCCCGCGTTCCTTGCATTATTTCCGGACTTGCGGCATGATTCCGCAATGCCCAGAAAACCCCGGATACACATTCCAGGCGGGTTCTACCATGTGATGCTGCGCGGCAATGCCGGGCAGGATATCTTTCTGGCGTCGCAGGATGGCCGCGTCTTCCTCGACCTGCTGGGCGAAGGCGCGGCGCGGTTCGGCTATCGTCTGCATGCCTATTGTCTGATGCCGAACCACATTCACCTTCTGTTGCAGGTTGGCGCCGTGCCGCTGGGGCGCGCCATGCAGGTGCTGGCGCAGCGCTATACCGTCCGCATCAACGCCCGCGAGAAGCGGCCGGGGCACCTGTTTCAGGGACGCTACAAGGCCATTCTGGTGGATGCCGACAGCTATCTTCTGGAACTGGCGCGCTATATCCACCTGAACCCTGTACGTGCCGGCCTGGCGGAGAGGCCGGACGCCTGGCGCTGGAGCGGCCACCGCGCTTATCTGGGGATCGAGGCCGCGCCCTGGCTGACCACCGATACCGTGCTCGCAAGGTTTGCGGAGAACGGGGATGCCGCACGCGAGGCCTATCGCCGCTTCGTCGCCGAGGGCATGGGCAAGGCGCCGCCGCCTGCCTTGGCGGAAGCGGCCGGCGCCGCTGGCCGTGTGCTGGGCGACGACGACTTCGCCTCCAATGCCCTGAGGCAGGCGGGCGAGGCGGAAATCGCGGTCGGGCGGAGACCTGGGGTCGAAGCCCTGCTGGCGGCGGTGGCGGCGGCGTACGACGTCGCGCCGCCGATGCTTGCCGGGCCGTCGCGAGTGCGGGTTCTGGCCGAGGCGCGAGGCGTCGCCGGGTTGCTGGCGCGCCAGACCGGCGCGGCAAGCCAGGCCGAGTTGGCACGGCGATTCGGCCGCAATGAGTCGAGCCTGACCCGGGCAATCCAGCATGTGCGCCACAGGCAGGCAGGCGACGCCGATCTGGCCCGGCGCATCGCGCGCATCGGCACGGTAATACTGCAAGAAAAGCAAGCCTGACCCCAATCCGACCCCGATCCGATTCCTGCCCCCTGCGCTGCCCTGCGGGCATGCGGGCGGGAATAGCGGGCGACACCCGGTGTAAACGTGACGGGGAACGAGGATCGTCTGATCGTCGCGGTCCCCGGCAAACTCCGGGAGGCAAACATGCTGACAAGAATGACCGTTGCGCTCGTGCTGGCTATCGGACTGGCATCGCCGGCGCTCGCGGTTGGGTCGGACAGCGGGTCGGACAGCAGCCCGGCCGGCGGGGAGTCCGCCGCGCCGGCCCCATCCACGCCTTACCAGGATGCGGTTCGCGCGGTGAAGGCCGGCGATTACACCAATGCCGTGCGGCTGCTCAAATCGGTGGTCGCCTGGAATCCGAACGATG
>JAHELM010000208.1 GCA_024644185.1 Rhodospirillales bacterium
GAAGAATCCGGGCGCGATGGCGTTGCAGGCGATGCCGTACGGCGACCAGGCCTCGGCCATGGCGCGGGTCAACTGCGCCACACCGCCCTTCGACGCGCCGTAGGCGATGCCGTTGGCAAAGGCGCGAACCGATTGCAGCGAGGCCAGGTTGACGATCCGCCCCCAGCGCCGCGCCGCCATCCCGGCGACCAGCGCGCGCGACAGGAAGAACGGCGCCGTCAGATTGACGGTAAGGGTGCGATGCCAGCTTTCCGGCGTCACCGCGTCGGGCGGCTCGCGGAAATTGACACCGGCGGCGTTGACCACGATATCGGGCGGGCCGAACGGCGCCCCGGCGTCGCGCGCCACATCCGCCAGACCGGCGATATCCTCCAGGTCGGCCGGCAGGACCGCCGCCCGACCGCCGGCCCGTTCGATCTCGGCCCGCGCCTCCTCCAGCCTGTCGGCCCGGCGCGCGACCAGCACCACCGACGCCCCGGCGGCGGCCAGCGCCACGCCGATCCGCCGGCCGATACCCGACCCGCCGCCGGTGACCAGCGCGATACGGCCCGACAGGTCGAAACCGGACATCACACCGCCCGCGTGTCGAAGGACGTATCCGGGAAATATTTGCGCAATCGGTCGTCGCCGGTGCGGGCATGCGCCTCCATCCCCTCCAGCCGGGAAATCCGGGCGGTCACGGCGGCGACGTCGCGATTGGCCTCGCGGGTCATGCGCTGCCAGGTCACGGTCTTGATGAACTTGCCGACGGACAGCCCGCCGGTATAGCGGGCGGCACCCTTGGTCGGCAGGATATGGTTGGTGCCGCTGCACTTGTCGCCGAAGGCCACCGTGGTCTCCTCGCCGAGGAACAGCGAGCCGTAATTTCCGAGGCTGGCGAGCCACCAGTCGGGATCGGCAGCCTGCACCTCCAGATGCTCGGCGGCATAGCGATCGGATTCCGCCACCGCCTCCTCGCGGGTATCGCACAGCACGACCTCGCCGTAATCGGCCCAGGCGGCGGTGGCGGCGGCCCGCTGGATTTCCGGCAGGGCGGCGATATAGCCGGGCATCCGGGCGATCACCGCCTCGGCGAGGCCGCGGTCCAGTGAAATCAGCCAGGCCGGCGAATCCGGCCCGTGCTCGGCCTGGCCGACCAGGTCGGCGGCGACGATGTCGGGATCGGCGCTGGCGTCGGCGATCACCGCGATCTCGGTCGGGCCGGCGAACAGGTCGATGCCGACGCGACCGAACAGCAGGCGCTTGGCCTCGGCGACGAAGCGGTTGCCGGGTCCCACCAGGATATCCGCCGGATGCCCGGTGAACAGGCCGAACGCCATTGCCGCGATGCCCTGCACGCCGCCCAGCGCCAGGATCGTATCGGCCCCGCACAGATCCGCCGTGTAGAGAATCGCCGGGTTGACGCCCTTGCCGGCCTGGCCGACGGAACAGGCCACCACATGGCCGACCCCGGCCACCCTGGCGGTGGTGACGCTCATGATCGCCGAGGCGACATGGGCATAGCGCCCGCCCGGAATGTAGCATCCAGCCGTGCCCACTGGAATCAGGCGCTGGCCGGCAAACAGGCCGGGCGACAGCTCGGTTTCGAATTCCGTCAAGCTGGCGCGCTGCGCCTCGGCGAAGCGGCGGACGCGGTCATGGGCGAAGCGGATGTCGTCCTTCAACCGTTGCGGCACCTGGCTGGCGGCCGCTTCGATCGCCGCCCGGCCGACCACGATATCGCCGGTCCAGCCGTCCAACTCCCTTGCATAGTGGCGCGCGCGGCCTTCGCCGCCGGCCTCGATATCCGCCAGCATTTCGGCGACGACGCGGCGCGTATCGGCCTCTCCGGTGGCGGCGGTGCGGGATGCCTTCTTCAGATATTCGACAGCCATGATTTCGTATCCTGCATTGTCCGGTTAGCGGAGATTTTCCGGAAGCGCCCACAGCGACAGTTCCGGAATGAAGCCCAGCATGAGAACGACCGCCAGCATCGCCAGCACATACGGTACCGCCCGTCTGGCGATGAGCAGTACCGACTGGCCGGTCAGTCCCGAGAGCACGAAAAGGTTCAGCCCCAGCGGCGGCGTGATGAAACCGACGCCCAGCGACGTCACCATGAAGATGCAGAACTGGATCTCGTTCATGCCGATCTGCTGCGCCAGCGGCAGCATGATCGGCGCCAGGATGACGATGTTGGGCGTCGTCTCCATGACACAGCCGGCGGCGATGAACACGCCCAGCATCATCAGGACGATCAGCGTCGGATCGTCGGTCAGGGCGGTGATGCCCTGCACGAAGGTCTGCGGCACCTCGAGCGCCGAAAGCACCTGGGCCAGCGGCAGGGCGAAGGCGATGATCGGCACGATGACCCCGTTCACCTTGGCCGAGCTTTCCAGCATCTTCGGGAAATCGGCCAGAGTCAGCGTGCCCTGCAGCATGCCGATGGTGATCGAGGTGACGACGGCCACGGCTGCCGCCTCGGTCGGCGTGAAGATGCCGGAATAGATGCCGCCCAGGATGATGAACGGAATCATCAGCGCGTATTTTCCGACCCATACGGCCTCGATCCAGCGGCGGAACGAGAATCGCTGGCTGCTGTGCTCGTAGCCCCGGTAACGGTTGATGACGACATTGGTGAGCATGATCGAGACCATGATCATGATCCCGGGCAAGGCCGCCGCCAGGAACAGCGTGGAGGCGGAAATCCCCAGCACCAGGCCGATGATGATATAGGCGATCGACGGCGGGATCAGGATGCCGGTACAGGCGCCCGACGCCACCAGCGCGCAGGCATAGGGCAAGGGATAGCCGTTCTTGACCAGGCGATCCACCGTCATCCGCCCGACCGCGGCGGCGCCGGCGGCATCGGAACCGGAGATGCAGGCGAAAAAACCGCAGCCGAGGACCGTGGACGTGCCGAATCCGGAACGCAGGCTGCCCATCGTCGCCTCGGCCACATCCAGCAGCTTGTTCGACAGCCCCGATCGCACCAGCACGTCGCCGGTCAGGATGAACAGCGGGATGGCGATCAGCGCAAAGGCATCGATGCCGGAAAACAGCGCCTCGCCGAACAGGGTCAGCGGCAACACGCCGGTCGCCAGCAGCAGGCCGATCGCGGCGAAGCCCAGTGCCACCCACACCGGCACCGCCATGGCGAACAGCACCACCATCAGCAACAGCGGCAGGCCGATATCCCAGCCGAGATCGGTGGACGCCTCGGGAATTCCGTAAAGCTGATACATCGCCCGGCCCGCTCAGTCGAACAGGCGCCGGCCCTGGTAGGGCGGGCGGCCGGCCTTCAGGTCGTCGACATCGCGAATCATCGACTGGACGAGGCGTATCATCACCAGCGTGAAGCCGATCGGAACGGCCATCAGAAACCAGACGCGGATGATGCGCAGCCCGTCGGTGACGTTGTGAAACTTCAGCGACACCAGCACCGGATCCATCGACCACCAGATGGCGAAGCAGGCCAGCACCGCGGTCAACGCGTCGGCGACCAGATAGACGACCGCGACGCCGCGCGGCGGCAGGTAATGCAACAAGACGTCGATGCGGATATGCGCGCGTTCCTTCACCGCCGTCGCCGCGCCGATCCAGACCAGGTAGATGAAGGCGAACCGGGCGGTTTCCTCGCCCCAGACCGACGAATACTGGAGCACGAACCGGCGCACTACCTCGACGAAGATGACGACGACGATAAACGTATAGAGGACCAGGAGCAGCCAGCGTTCTCCATCCTGATCGATCCTGCGGAGCAGTCCGGACATTTCCTCACCTCGCACGTCCCGGCGCCAAGCCGCGGGTCAGGGGAAAAATGGCCGGGGCGGCCACGTCGCGCCGCCCCGGCACGGGATCACACGTCGTGGACGTAGTGGCGGCCTTGCGTGTTGGCGGCCTCGTACAGCTTGTCGAAGGTGGCGATGGAGCCGCCGAGCTGGACCTTCCACTCGTCCCATTCCTTGCGTTGCTGTCCGGCCGCCTCGACCCATTGCGCAAGCTCGTCCTTGGTCGGGACATAGAACTTGACGCCCGAAGCTGCCATTTCGGCCATGGCATAGGCCCGCGACGCGGGGACTTGCGCGAGGTTCTGCTGGAAGGTGATCTCACCGGCGAATTCGATCGCCTCCTGCACGTCCTTGGGCAGGCTCTCGAACCAGGCGAGATTGCAGGAATAGACCTGGCTGTCCGGCACCGACCGGTTGAACGTCACCCAGGACAGGATATCCTTGAAACCGAAGGCGAAAAGCGCCTCGACCGACGGGTCGAGCGCATCGGCGACGCCCTGCTTGATGGCCGACGGAGTCTCGCCCCAGGCCACCGGGGTCGGATTGGCGCCGAGCAGCCGGTAGAACTGCTGCAGGATCTTCGACCCGGGCACGCGAAATTTCACGCCCTGCAAATCCTTCGGCGTCCGGAACGGTTCGTCGCCCAGGCCCTTGCGCTTGGCAGCCGTCCGCGGATCGATGCAGAAATAGAACAGCGGCTTGAAACCCTTTTCGCGCACCCGCGCATTGACCTCCGCATCCCAGGCCTTCGAGGTCACGAGATTGACGAAGCGCTGGTTTTCGCCACACCAGTACGGCAGGTTGATCAGGTCGACCGCCGGCGCGAAGGGCGAGAAATTGGACAGCGAGAACTGACCGGCCTCGACGGTGCCCGCCTGGACCTTTTCCACCAGCTTGGTGCCGACACCCAGCGACCCGCCCGGCGCCAGCTTCACATAGACCTTGCGGTTGGTCGTGTTCTGGATGTTTTCCTTCACGTTCAACTGCATCATCGGATAGGACCGGGTGGTTCCGATGACGTATTCGGTGGCGACCGTCATGGTGTATTTGGCGGCGGCCTGGCGTTCCTTTTCCTCCTCGGCGGTTTGCGCCGCTGCCTGACGGCTGCCAAGCGTTCCCGCACCGGCGGCGACCACCGCCGCGGTAAAGCCGAACTTGGCCGTCAATTCCATGAAATTGCGTCGTTCCTCGGATTTCGGCGTGTCGGAACCGCGGCCTTCGGCATGCTTGCGTTCGGTCATGTTACGTCTCCTCCCTGGTATGATTTTCCGCTCATGATCGTGGCCCGCTCCCGGGCCCTTCCCGCTCACGCGTCAAGGCCGCCAGGGTCAGAAACCCGACGGCCACCAGCAAGAGCAGAAATTCGGCGACATCGCCCAGCAGGAACGGCAGGGTCCACCCGAACTGGACCGCGACCTTGCCAAACAGAACATTCAGTCCGAACAGGCCGAACAGGCCGGAAAACACAGCGAGCCACCGGCTGCTGTCCGGCCACCCGGATGCGGGTTTGCCCCTCGATCCTGGCCTTGTCATCCTGTCCCTTCCCGTCCGTTACCGCGGCTCCCGGCTTCGGGCAGTCAATGAAAGCGCTTTCACGCTGACGAAATAAAACGTCGAAACGCCGTCCCTTGTCAACCCGGTTTGGGCATGC
>JAHELM010000209.1 GCA_024644185.1 Rhodospirillales bacterium
CTCGGCGGCAAGCTGGTCGGCGCGCAGCATGTTTTCCTTGAACACCAGAACCGCCCGCGCCATGTCGCCGATCTCGTCCCGGTTTCCGGTCGCCGGAATTTCGATGGTCTTTTCCCCGCCGGCCAGGGTCATCATGACCCCGGTCAGGACGTTGATCGGACCTGTGATCGAGCGCGACAGGGTGGCCGCGACCGCCGAGAAGACGACGAATATGGTCAGCGCGGTGCCAAGGATGATCGACCGGGTGGTCGCCCGGAACTGCGCAAGATTGGCCCGGGCCGTCTCGTTGCCCTGGGCGGCGGTCTTGAACAGGGTTTCCATGCCGGGCTCGGCCTCGGCATAGGCGGCGCTCAACTGCTTCTGCAGTTCCTTGTCCTCGATATAGCCGACCGTGAAGGCCTTGAAACCGGCGACGTATTTGTCGAGCAGCGCGGCGATGTCGCGCTTGTCCGCCTCGGCGATCGCCGCCGCCGCCAGCAGCGGGACGAATTCGGCGCGCCGGTCTTCCAGGCTCTTGATGTATTTCTCGTCGCCGCGCAGCATGAAATCCTTCTCGTGCCGGCGCATCATCAGCATCTTGACGGTCAGATTGTCGAGATCGTGCTCGGCCAGCTTGGCCTCCACCTCATGCACCGCGTTGCGGAGCGTGCCCTGGAGGCCGGCGGTCTCGTCCAGGCCGAGGCGCGTGGCATTGTCCACCAGCTTGCCGAAAACGGCCTTGTGTTCGGCGATCTGCGTGCTGATATGCTTGATTTCGGCGGCGACCTCACCGGCGACTTCCAGTTGGCGCATGGCGTCGAGGCTGGCCAGCACCGCCGTGACGGCATCCTGATACTTCTGCGCGTATTTCAGGTCGGATCGAAGGATGAAATCCTTTTCGTGCCGGCGCATCTGCAGGGCATTGCTGTCGATTTCGGCAGCCAGCCGGGCCATTTCCGCATACTGGCCGGCCCGCAGAGTCTGCGCGCCGATGGCGGTATCGCCCCACAGATAGGCGCCGCCCAGCCCGATGAGGCCGGCCACGGCAAGGCCTGCGAGAATGAAAATCCGGCGGCCGATCCGGATATTGACCAAGAACCCGGTTCGGCTTGCGGATCCGTTGCGCCTGGTGCCTGCATTTGTGTTCGACATGGTGGTGCCCTTGCTTATGGTTTACTACTCTCACCCGGGGCCGTCATGGCTACCGGAACCCGCTGGACCGACGTTGCGGCCCGGCCATTCCCGATGTTCAATGCCGACCTGAAGCCAGCGGTGCCGGGTTGGCGCGATACACAGTGTCGGGCCAAATGGTTAACGGCCGATAAATACCATCAATTTTTTTGGGGATATTCGGGCGCGTGCCGGGCAAAGGAACCGGGGTGGAGCGGTGGCGAGGCTGGTCGGCCGCGTGCGGTAAAAGGAACCGGGGCGGACCGGTGGAGAGACCGGTCCGCCCCGGGATTCAGGTATTGTGGCACGGCCCCGCCCGGGGACGATCAGGATCCGGGCGGGGCGCGTCTTGTGCGGTTCAGGCCGCGCGCACGTCGCGCAGGAAGGCATCGACCTGGTTGCGCAGGCGTTCCGACTGCTCCGTCAGCTCGCCCGAGGACGACAGGACCTGACTGGCCGCCGCGCCGGTCTGGTTGGCGGCGTCGGTGACGCCCGAGATGTTGCTGTTCACCGCCTGCGTTCCCTGGGCTGCCTGCTGGACGTTGCGGGCGATTTCCTGGGTCGAGACGCCCTGTTCCTCCACCGCCGAGGCGATGGTGGTCGAGATGTCGTTGATCTCGCTGATGACCTCGCGGATCTTCTCGATCGCCGCCACCGCGCCGTGGGTTTCCTGCTGCACGGACAGGATCTGGGCCGAGATTTCCTCGGTGGCCTTCGAGGTCTGGTTGGCCAGGTTCTTGACCTCCTGCGCCACCACCGCGAAGCCCTTGCCGGCCTCGCCGGCGCGCGCCGCCTCGATGGTGGCGTTCAGGGCCAGAAGATTGGTCTGCCCGGCGATATTGTTGATCAGGCTGACCACGTCGCCGATCTTCTGCGCCGCATCCGCCAGACCGCGGACCGTGGCGTTGGTCTTCTCGGCTTCGCGCACCGCGCTGGCCGCGATTTCCGCCGACTGCGAGACCTGACGGCCGATTTCCGAGATCGAGGCGCTGAGTTCCTCGGCCGCCGTCGCCACCGTCTGCACATTGGCCGAGGCCTGGTTGGAGGCCGCCGAAACCGCGGTCGCCTGGTGGCTGGCCTGTTCAGCGGTGGCCGACATCGCCTGCGCCGTGCGTTCCAGCTCGGTCGCCGCCGAGGCGACGCCGCCCAGAACTTCGGCCACGCCCTTGTCGAAGGTTCCGATCATCTTCTCCACGGCGACGGCGCGCGCCTCCTTGGCCTTGCGCTCGGCTTCCTGCGCCGCGGCCAGGGTGTCGGCCTTGATCATGTTCTCCTTGAACACCAGAACCGCCTTGGCCATTTCGCCGATCTCGTCCACCCGGTCGGTCGCCGGAATGGCGATCTGCTTGTCGCCGCCCGCCAGGGCGCGCATCACATCGGTCATCAGGACGATCGGCCCGACGATGCCGCGGGCAACCAGCAACCCGACGATGCCGACCGCGACCAGGACGCCGAACGCTATGATCAGCATCGTGTCTCGCATGCCGTAAACCGGCTGCATGATCTCCGCCATGTCAAGCTCGGCCATGATGGCCCAGCGGACTCCGCCGAATTCGGTCGGCGCATAGACCGAGAACACGGGCGTTCCGCGGTAATCCGGCGTCTCCATCCCGCCGGTCTGGCCGGCCAGGGCCTGCCGCACGGTGGCCGTATCGACCTTGGTCTTCAGGATGGTCGAATCCTTCGAGAAACGCGAATCGCTGCGCATCAAGAGGTCCTGGCCGACCAGATAGGTCTCGCCCGTCTCGCCCATGCCGGTCCGTTCCTGCATGATCGTGTTGATGCGGCCGACCGGCATCTGGAAGGCCAGGGCGCCGATATAGGTTCCGCCGTCAAGGACCGGCATGGCAATGAACGAGGCGGCGGCGCCGTCGCTGGGCGCATAGGCGGCGAAATCGGCGAAGGCGAACTTGCCGTCGCGAAGATTGCGGGTCTTTTCGAAGACCTTGGCGATATCGGTATCGCGCCACCGGCCGTTCTCGAGATTGGTGGCGAAATCCGGTTCCTTGAACACCGTGTAGACGACATCGCCGCTGGCGTCGATCAGGAAGATGTCATAGTAGCCGCGCTCTTCGAGGACCTGGCGCAGCCACGGATGATACAGGCCATGCGCCCGGTTGTAGGCGGTATCGTCCGCCGCGCGATCCAGCATCTTCTTGTCGGTATTCGGATTGTTCTGGATATACTGGCGCTGCAATACCTGCTCGGCGGACTGGCCGCCCGCCGCCGCCTCGTCATAGCCCGCCGACAGGTCGCGCAGGGCATTGCGGACGGTCTGGTTTTCCGACAGCACGGCCAGATCCTCGCGCACGCTGCCCAGATAGCTATCCAGCGTCGCCTTGCGCGCCGCCGCCAGGGCGGTAAGCTGGCGTTCCGCCGCTGCCTGCAATTCGTTCGCCGCGGTCATGTAATTGGCCACGCCAATGGCGACAACCGAGACCAGCGCCGCCATGACGACCAGACCCGGCAGTTTCAGCGCGATGCGCATTTTTCCAAAATTCAACATTTTTGTCCCCAACCCTTCTGTTTGCCACACCGCCCGCCGCCACATGGCGATCGGGCGCCGATACCTCTTTCCTTACGCTCGTTCCCCCGGCCCGGATGAACAGGAAAATTTAGCGAAACCACACGGACCGATTGCAGTGATCCGATCTTCCGGTCTTAAAAAGATATATAATACGGGGTACCCTATTGCGAGTATGAATTTGGACCCCTAAAGGAGTGGTTAACGACGCTTTTGCAAAATCCGGGGGTCTTCAGGGGGGAGTCCGATAACCCCTTCCCCCCCGGCTTCCCGGCGGCGGAAAAAGTTGGGGCGGACCGGTGGAGAGACCGGTCCGCCCCTGGGGCACGGCCCCGCCCGGGGACGATCGGGATCCGGGCGGGGCGCGTCTTGTGCGGTTCAGGCCGCGCGCACGTCGCGCAGGAAGGCATCGACCTGGTTGCGCAGGCGTTCCGACTGCTCCGTCAGCTCGCCCGAGGACGACAGGACCTGACTGGCCGCCGCGCCGGTCTGGTTGGCGGCGTCGGTGACGCCCGAGATGTTGCTGTTCACCGCCTGCGTTCCCTGGGCTGCCTGCTGGACGTTGCGGGCGATTTCCTGGGTCGAGACGCCCTGTTCCTCCACCGCCGAGGCGATGGTGGTCGAGATGTCGTTGATCTCGCTGATGACCTCGCGGATCTTCTCGATCGCCGCCACCGCGCCGTGGGTTTCCTGCTGCACGGACAGGATCTGGGCCGAGATTTCCTCGGTGGCCTTCGAGGTCTGGTTGGCCAGGTTCTTGACCTCCTGCGCCACCACCGCGAAGCCCTTGCCGGCCTCGCCGGCGCGCGCCGCCTCGATGGTGGCGTTCAGGGCCAGAAGATTGGTCTGCCCGGCGATATTGTTGATCAGGCTGACCACGTCGCCGATCTTCTGCGCCGCATCCGCCAGACCGCGGACCGTGGCGTTGGTCTTCTCGGCTTCGCGCACCGCGCTGGCCGCGATTTCCGCCGACTGCGAGACCTGACGGCCGATTTCCGAGATCGAGGCGCTGAGTTCCTCGGCCGCCGTCGCCACCGTCTGCACATTGGCCGAGGCCTGGTTGGAGGCCGCCGAAACCGCGGTCGCCTGGTGGCTGGCCTGTTCAGCGGTGGCCGACATCGCCTGCGCCGTGCGTTCCAGCTCGGTCGCCGCCGAGGCGACGCCGCCCAGAACTTCGGCCACGCCCTTGTCGAAGGTTCCGATCATCTTCTCCACGGCGACGGCGCGCGCCTCCTTGGCCTTGCGCTCGGCTTCCTGCGCTGCCTGGAGTCGCAGATTGGCGCGGCCGTTTTCGGCGAACACCTCGACGGCGCGGGCCATTGACCCGACCTCGTCGCCCTGGCCGGTATAGGGAACCGCGGTTTCCCACTTGCCGCCCGCCAGCAGGCGCATGACGTCACTGATGCCGGCGATCGGCACCGAGATGCCGCGAATCAGGGCAAAGGCGACGGCGCCGGTAACGCCGATGGCCGCCACCAGCAGGCCGATGACGATCATCTTCGCCTGTTCGTACAGCGTGTCGCCGGTGGCGCTGGCATCGGCCGCGCCCCTGTTGTTCAACTCGATGATATCCGACAGTTCCTTGGACGCCGCATCGAACAGGCCGCGGGCATCGCCCTTGAACAGGGCGGCCGCGTCCTCGTTCCTGTTGTCGCGCGACAGCGCCATGACCTGTTCCGAGGCGGCGATATATTTCTTCCAGACCGACAGGAATTCGGCCCAGGACTTGCGTTCCT
>JAHELM010000210.1 GCA_024644185.1 Rhodospirillales bacterium
AGGGCCGGTGCGGGCGACATCGTCGACGGAGTCCCGATGGTCTTGCTGGTCAATGGCGGTTCGGCATCGGCGGCGGAGATTCTGGCCGGCGCGCTGAAGGACCATCGCCGCGCCGTTCTGGTCGGCAGCCGGACCTACGGCAAGGGGACCGTTCAGACGGTGATCCCCATGGGACAGGGCACGGCTCTTAAACTGACCACCGCGCGCTATTACCTGCCGTTTGGCGGCACGGTCGATCAGGGCATCAAGCCGGATATCGAGGCGACCGATATCGAGGCAACGGAAACCGACGAGGTTCTGGAACGGGCTCTGGCGGAACTCAACCGGTTGGCGCGCCTCTGATCCCTCACGCGAGCTTGCGGGATTGCGGGACTTCGAGCACCCGCGCCTCGATTTCGGCGCGCAGCGGCAGGCTGCTCTGAGCACCGGCGACGGTGCAGGCGATACCCGCGCCCGCCGTGGCCAGACGCAATGCCTCGGCCATTTCGACACCGCGGTCGAGCGCCGCGGCCAGACCGCCACAGAAGGCATCGCCGGCCGCCGTGGTATCGAGCGGCGCCACCGGTAGCGCCGGAACCCCGTAGCCGCCATCCGGCGTGAAGGCCAGCAATCCTGCGCCGCCCAGGGTCAGGATGCAGGTTATCCGGTAGCGTTCCGCCAGCAGCCGTGGGACGCGCGTTGCCTGGCCGGATTCCAGACCGATTACGCGGGCCAGGCTCACCGCCTCGATCTCGTTCAGGATCAGGATGTCGAGCGATCGCAGAACCGATTCGGGGACCATGCCGGCCGGGGCGAGGTTCAGCAGCACGCGCGCCCCGGCGCGTTTCGCCCGCTCGACCAGAAGCCAGTTTTCCTCGACCGGCACTTCCATCTGCAGAATGACCAGGGTATCCGGGCGCAGCACCGCGTCGGGAACCTGATCGGCCCGCGCGTCCAGATTGGCGCCGCTGGCCACGACGATGACATTTTCGCCGCCGCCATCGACCCAGATCGTGGCACAGCCGGTCGGCCGGCCGGACGACAGAATGCCGGTGGTATTCACGCCGGCCTCACGCAGCATCGCCAGAGCCGGCTCCGCGAAGCCGTCGGTGCCGACCCGGCCGAACATCGCGGTTCGCGCACCCGCGCGCGCCGCTGCCACGGCTATATTGGCGCCCTTGCCCCCGGGATACAGGGCATACGCATCCGACAATACGGTTTCACCGGGATGCGGCAGGTTCGCAACCGGGGTCACCATATCGATGTTGATCGAGCCGAAGACGACGATCATGCCGCTGATTCCGCGTGCCGCCTAATGCGACAGCAGCACGGGAACCGTCATATGCGCGAGGATGTGCCGGGTCGCGCCACCCAACACCAGTTCGCGCATACGCGAATGCCCGTAGGCGCCCATTACGACCAGGTCGGCGCCGCTGTCGGCAACCCGGTTCAGGATCACGTCGCCAACGTCGATGTCGAGACCGCGGGTCGAATTCGCCTGCACCTTGATGCCATGCCGGGCCAGATGCGCGGCGATGTCGGCCCCGGGCGTATCGCCCAGCCCTTCGGGTTCGACCGCCAGGACCTCGACGCTCTCGGCACGCTCCATCAGCGGCATCGCGTCGGCGACCGCGCGCGCCGATTCGCGGCTGGCGTTCCAGGCGATCAGGATCGAGCGACCGATATTTGGCGGTGCTCCGATATATGGAATGACGAGAACCGGGCGACCGCTGGTCATCACCAGATCGTCGACCAGACCGGAATCGGTTGTCGATGCGGTTTCCTGGGCGATGACGGTCAAATCGGCATAGCGGCTGCGTAACGCGAGCGCCTCCAGGGTAAACCCCTTGGCAAGACTCCAGCCGCTCTGGCTGGACAGGCCGGTCTTTTCGACAGTTTTTTCGAAGATTGCCCGCGCTTGCGCGATGCTTTCGGCCTGCTGCGCCTTGATCACATCGAGCGCGGAGGTGGGGAGTTCGATTGCCGCATAGCCGGGAACCTGCGGCGGACGCTCGACGGTCACGCCCGTCAGATGCGCATTATGGGCCCGTGCCAGCCCGCAGGCAGCGGCGATCGTGCCTGCCGCCTGCGCCGAATTATCGACATGGACCAATATGTTTTTCAGCGGCATTTTTCTCGCCTCCATTGGATGGGCCGGTATCCGACCAGTGTTGTCCTTGTCCGTCGGGGACTCATTGATGCGGGTCAATTGCGCGCGCCGCGGGGGGCCGTGGCATCGATCCGGCCTTCCTCGACGGCATGACATGCAACCAGCGCCGCGCCGGCGGCGCGCGGCAGGGGTGCTTCGATCTGGCAGCGCGAATTGGCCAAGGGGCAACGCGGGTGGAAGGCACAGCCGGTGGGCGGCGACAGCGGCGAGGGCAATTCGCCCTGCAGCTTGATCCGCACACCCCGGCGGCGCGGGTCGGCGGTTGGCGTGCTGGACAGCAGCGCCCTCGTATAGGGATGCATCGGCGTGTTGAACACCGCATCGCGCGGTCCCTGTTCGACCGGCTGGCCGAGATACATCACCATCACCGCTTCGGCGACATGCCGGACGACGCTGAGATCGTGCGAGATGAACAGATAGGCCAGGCCATACTCTTCCTGCAATTCGGCAAGCAGGTTCAGAACCTGCGCCTGGATCGACACGTCCAGCGCCGATACCGGCTCGTCCAGCACCACCAGCTTCGGCCTCAGCATCAGCGCCCGGGCAATGGCGATGCGCTGGCGCTGGCCGCCGGAGAACATGTGCGGATACCGGTGATAATATTCCGGCCGGAGGCCGACCCGCGCCATCATCGCGCGCGCCGCCTCGACCCGCTCGGCGGCGGTCATCCGCGTGTTGATGACCAGCGGTTCTTCCAGGATCGCGCCCACCTTGCGGCGTGGATTGAGCGAGCCGTAGGGATCCTGGAACACGATCTGCACGGTGCGCCGCAGCGCCTGCAACGCTGGCCCCTTTGCGCCCGCGGTTACCATGCCGTCCAGTTTCAGGCTGCCGGCGCTGGGCGGTTCGATCAGCGTGACCAGACGGGCGAGCGTCGATTTCCCGCAACCGGATTCGCCGACCACGGCAAGTGTGTGGCCCGCTCGCAGCGTGAAGTTGGCGCCACGCAGTGCGCGCAATTCGACCGGACGGGCGAACATGCCCCGGCGCACCTGGTAATGGCGGGCCAGATCGACCGCCTCGATGACGGGGTTGTCGGTCATGCCGGTACCGCGCTGACATCGAGCGGAAAATGGCACCGCACGGCGCGACCCTCGGCATCTTCCGCCAGGCTGGGCGGTTCCCGACGGCAGAGATCGGCGGCATGGGCGCAGCGTGGGTTGAACAGGCAGCCCGGCGGCCGGTCGCCCTGGCCCGGAACGACACCGGGAATGGTCGGCAGGCGCCTGCCGGGGCTGCGCTCGGGCAGGGCGCCGAGCAGGGCGGCGGTATAGGGGTGGCGCGGCGCGGCGAACAGGCCGTCCACGTCCTGCTTTTCCACCTGCTGGCCGGCATATTGGACGGCGACCCGCTGGGCGGTTTCGGCAACCACGCCCATGTTGTGGGTGATCAGCACCAGCGCCATTCCGCGCTCGCGCTGCAGATTCAGCAGCAGGTCGAGAATCTGCGCCTGGATGGTCACGTCCAGCGCCGTGGTCGGCTCGTCGGCGATCAGCAGGCGCGGGTTGCAGGCAATCGCCATGGCGATCATCACCCGCTGGCACATGCCGCCGGAAAGCTGGTGCGGAAACGCGTCGAGGCGGCTGGCGGCCGAGGGGATGCCGACCAGATCGAGCAGCTCGATGGCCCGGCGGCGGCGCTCGGCCCGGCTGCCGCCCTCATGCACAGCCAAGGTTTCGGTAATCTGGAACCCGACGGTGAAGCAGGGGTTCAGGCTGGTCATCGGCTCCTGGAAGATCATGGCGATGTCCTTGCCACGCAGCGCCCGGTGTTCATCCTCCGGCATGGTCAACAGATCGCGGCCGTCGAAATTCATCCGGTCGGCGGTGACCGTGGCGGTCCAGGGCAGCAGGCCCATCAGCGCCAGCATGGCGACGCTCTTGCCCGAACCGGACTCGCCAACGATGGCCAGAACCTCGCCCTCGTCGACGCTCAGATCGATGCTGTCGACCGCGCGGAAGGGGCCGCCGCGGGTGCGGAACTCAACCGTGAGATTGGTTATATCCAGCAGCGCCATCTCAGCGTTTCAGCTTCGGATCGAGGGCGTCGCGCAAGCCGTCGCCCATCAGGTTGAACGCCAGCACGGTAACCAGAATGGCGATGCCGGGGAAGGTGACCACCCACCAGGCGCGCAGCACGAATTCGCGGGCCTCGGCCAGCAGCGTGCCCCATTCCGGTGTCGGTGGCTGTGCTCCCAGCCCCAGGAACCCAAGCGCCGCCGCGTCGAGGATGGCGTTGGAAAAGCCCAGCGTCGCCTGCACGATCAGCGGCGCCGCGCAATTCGGCAAGACGGTGATCACCATCAGGCGGATCAGGCCGGCGCCGGCAACCCGGCTGGCGGTCACGTAGTCCTTGGAGGACTCGGCGATCGCCGAGGCGCGCGCCAACCGGACGTAATGCGGCACGTAGACGATGGCGATGGCGAACATGGCGTTCACCAGGCTGGGGCCCAGAATGGCGACGACGACGATTGCCAGAAGCAGGCTGGGCAGGGCCAGCATGATATCCATCGCCCGCATGATCCCGGTTTCGACGAAGCCCCGGAAAAATGCCGCCAGCAATCCCAGCGTGATGCCGGCGGCCAGCGACAGCGTTACCACGATGGCACCGATCATCAGGGAATAGCGGGCGCCGTGAATGATCCGCGACAGCATGTCCCGCCCGACCGCGTCGGTGCCCAGCGGATAGGTCAGCGTGCCTCCCTCCTGCCAGAAGGGCGGCTGCAGGAAGGCGTCGCGATACTGGACGTTGGGCGGATGCGGGGCGACGAAATCGGCGAATACCGCCAGCAGGGTGACCAGAACGATCACCGCAAGGCCGAGCACGGCGCCGCGGTTCTCGCTGAAATAGCCCCAGAATTCGCGGAGCGGAGTTTCGGGCGCGCTGCCGTTCGCAATATCGGCCATCATTGCCCCGCGTGGCGAATGCGCGGATTGATCAGACCATAGGTCAGATCGACCAGCAGGTTGACGGCGATGACGATGCAGGCCACCAGGATGATGCCGCCCTGCACTGACGGGTAGTCGCGCCGCGAAATCGAATTGATCAGCCAGTGGCCGACGCCGGGCCAGGCGAAGATCGTCTCGGTCAGGATGGCGCCGGTCAGCAGCACGCCGGTTTGCAGGCCGATGGTGGTGACCACCGGAATCAGCGCATTGCGCAGCGCGTGCAGGCCGATCACCCGCAGCCGCGGCAGTCCCTTGGCATGGGCGGTGCGGATATAGTCCTCGCCCAGCACCTCCAGCATGGCTGA
>JAHELM010000211.1 GCA_024644185.1 Rhodospirillales bacterium
CGTCCTCGGTCAATCTGTTCATCACCGACGGTCAGCAGATCGCCGCGCTTCGCTATTGTTTCGACTTTGGATGCTACGATACCGGCGATCCGCGCGGGGTGCACGAAAGCAGCCTGAACTATCTCAGCCTCTGGTACACGCTGGGACGGGAATACGGTTATCGCGACGGCGACTGGAAGATGACGGGCGGCAGCGACAGCGCCAGCACCATCATGATCGCCTCGGAACCGCTGACCCGCGACACCACCGCCTGGCTGGAGGTGCCCGAATACAGCATGATCTGCACGACGGTCCGGGGCGGGCGCCCGGTTGCCGCCCTGCGTGGCCTCGCCGCCTGACCCGGCTCAGCCGTCGCGCATGGCGATCTGCGTGACTTCGTGCGACAGGCGCCGGTTGGCCCGGCCCAGCGACCCGAGCTGGACATCGCACAGTGCCGTCTGGAACCGGAACGACATCGGCGACCGGCGCGCCAGCAACTCGTGGAACGCCGCGGCCGGAAACTCCAGCAGCGCGGTCGCCGCCGTGGTGTGGCCAGCCCGGCCGCGCGTCTGGCCGTCGATCAATTCGTCGGCCCCGCACGCGGCCCCCGGCCCGACGAGGCCCAGCGGATAGCGGCAACCGTCGCGCCGGCAGGACAGGGTCAGGGACCCGCGCACCACGATCCAGGCGGCCCGCGCCTCGTCGCCCTCGTCGAACAGCAGGACGTCGCGCGGCAGCGCCAGGGGCCGCGCCATGCGCAGCAACTCGTCGGTTTCCTCGTCCCGGAATTCCTGGAAGAAGGGCAGGGCCGGCAGGAATTGCCGGAAGTCGAATTCCGGTGCCGCATCGGGGACGGTCTCGCGCCGGGCCAGCGGGATTTCCCGGCATGGCCTGGTGACGCCCCGGGCGGCATGGGTGACGATCCGGGCGTTGACCTCGTTCAGCCGCCGGGCCATCGTCTGCATGACCTGGTGCAGGATGCGAAAGGCGGCGGCGCTGTGTTGCGCCAGGGCGGCGCGAAAGAACCGCCGGTCCATGCGGAAGGCCGTCACCGGCGTGACGCATCGCACCGAGGCCGTGCGCACCGCGTCCTCGACCAGGCTCATCTCGCCGATCATGGCGCCGGGGCCGCACCGGGCGATCGCGACATCCTCGCCGCCCGGCAGCCGGGTCAGGATTTCCACCTCGCCCCCGGCCAGGAACAGCGCGCAATCGGCCGGCGCCCCCTGGCGGAACACCGTGTCTCCAGCAGCGAAGACCGCACGCTCCAGGCCAACCGCGAGCAACGCCAGATCGCGTTCCGCGGCATCGGCGAAGATCGGCAGGCCCCGGATTTCAGCGGTCGCATCGTTGCTTGTCTTCATCGCCGGTCAGTCCCACGGCATCCGGCCGGCACCGCCGGGCGGCAGCGGGCAGGACGCATAGCTTTCCCACTCGCTGGGTAGCGGAAACCAGCGCAGCTTTTCGAAATCCGCCGACAGCGCCGGGTCGGCCGGGTGGGCGCGCGTCGCCTCGGCGGCGGTCCGATCCATGATCCGCATGGCCTCCTCGAGATAGCGCGGCAGAACGCTCTCGGGCTCCGTCACCCGGCGCGGCCGGTATTCCATCGCCCCGGTATCGTAGGAGATATCGGCCAGGCGCAGCGGCGGTTCGGGAATCGTCTCGCCGGCGTGCCACGCCCCGGTGTTCGGATCGAAGCGGTACAGCGGCAGCAGCTTCCAGCCATGGCTGGCCACCATGTCGATCGCGCGGACGATATAGTCGAACACGGTCTCGGAGATGAAGTAGTTGAAATTGATGCGGAACCAGCCGGGCTTGATGCCCTCGTTGCCCTTGGCGATTTCACGGTTGAAGGCGTCGGATTTCGCCGGCCCGATGCGGAACAGGCTGTGCCCGTAGGGGCCGGCGCAGGAACAGCCGCCCCGCGCCTGGATGCCGAACAGGTCGTTCAGCACGGCGACCACGAAGTTCCAGTGCAGGAAGCCGGGGCCGCGACGGATTGCCATCGATACGATCGACAGCCGCTCCAGATCGGGATTCCCCAGCACCCACAGATTCGGGTTCGCCGACCAGAAGTCCAGCGCCCGGCGCAGGAACCGCGCCTCGCGCGCATGGATCGTCGGCGGGCCGACCGCCGCCTTCAACTGGAAGACCAGCCCGGCCCGGATCGATTCGACGATGGCCGGGGTGCCGCCTTCCTCGCGATGCACCGGATCGTCCAGATAGCGATGATGGTCGGGCGTCACGAAGGCGACGGTGCCACCGCCCGGAACCGCCGGCACGGAATTGCGGAACAGGTGGCGCTTGGCCACCAGCACGCCCGGCGTGCCGGGGCCGCCGACGAATTTATGCGGCGAGATGAAGACCGCGTCCTTGTAGACCAACTCGTCGCCCGGCGCCGGGCCGCCGCGGTTCATCTGGATGTCCAGATAGGGCCCGGCGGCGGCGTAGTCCCAGAACGACAACGCGCCGTGCCGGTGCAGCAGGGCCGAGATCGCGTGATCGTCCGAGACGATGCCGGTGACGTTCGATGCCGCCGAGAAACTGCCGATCTTCAAGGTTCGGTCGGCATGGCTGACCAACTCGCGTTCCAGATGGGCGATATCGATGCGCCCGTTGTCGTCCTCGTGGATGGTCACCACGTCGGCGATGGTCTCGCGCCAGGAAATCTCGTTGGAATGATGCTCGTAGGGGCCGACGAACACCACCGGCCGGCGGTCCGCCGGAATGCGCGCCGAAAGGCCGTGCGCACGGTCCAGATCGGTGGGAATGCGGATGTTCAGGATCTGGATCAGCTTGTCGATGGCGCCGGTCGCGCCCGATCCGGCGAAGACCACGATGTCGTCCGGCCCGCCGCCGACGCAGCGATGGATGATCGCCCGCGCATCCTCGCGCAGCCGCGTCGTCTGCAATCCGGTACCCGAGGATTCGGTATGCGTGTTCGCATAGACCGGCATCACCTCGGTGCGGATGAAATCCTCGATGAAGGACAGCGACCGGCCCGACGCCGTGTAATCCGCATAAACCACCCGGCGGGCGCCGAACGGGCCGTCGATGACGATGTCGTCGCCGATCACCGAGCGGCGGATCTTGTCGACCAGCGCCGCGGCGCGGGCATCGTGGCCGTCGGCGTCGTCGGCGCGGAAGATGGCGTCCCGCAACGCGATGTCCCCACCCAGCGCCGAATCCAGGGCGCGGGCAATGTTCCGGTTGATCGCCTTGACGAATTTCAGGGCCAGCGGCGAGTCCTCGTCCAGAATCGCCGCGAATTCGGCCGCGCCGATTTCCAGCAGCACCGCATCCTCGCGAACCGTGCAGGTGGCGTTGCGCGGCGCCGTGTCGATCAGCGCCAACTCGCCGAACATGCGGCCCGGGCCGATGACCGCCAGATGCAGGCGGCGCGCGCCTTCGGCCCGGCTGACCGCGACCGCCCCGGACAGGATGACGAAACACGACCGCCCGGCGGCGCCCTCGGCGAAGATCCGGCGTCCGGCGCGGATGCGCCATTGCTGGCCGCTGGCGGCGATCCGGTCGATCTCGGCCGGCGAAAACCCTTCGAAGAAGGACAATTGCTTCAGGAATTCAACGCTGTCGCCGGTGACCTGGCCGGCCACGCCATCGGGCGCGGTCGCGGCGGCATGTCCGCCGGCGCCGGGCGGGCTTGCATCGGCTTCGCGCAGGGCGGCGGCCAGGGCGTGCGAGATCCAGCGATGCAGCGCGATCGCCAGCGGACGATCCCGCTGTTCCATCCGGGCCAGCGCGCCGGTGTCGAGAATGCGGCCGGTGGCCGGCTGCGCGGCGGTCCTGTCGGCGAAATAGCGATCGCCAAGCGCCAGGGCCTCGACGCCGAGGACGCTGCCGTCATCCAGCAGGATTGCATGCCCGGCGGCGTCGCCCTTGCGGCATGGAACGGCGCCGGCCGCGCATTCCCACGGTGCCGTATAGGCCAGCAGGCGCTCGCGAAGCGCCGGCGACAATGCGGTTCCGCCCCCTGCATCCGGTTGACCCATAAGGAAACTCCCTGATCGCCCATGGGCGCGATGCGCCCCATCCCGCCATACCCGCGATATTGCCTTGCTTGCGGTGTAAAACCAAGCGCGGACGCGCGGCTATTCCGCCATCCAGCCGCAGGCGACCAGAAGTTTGCGCATATGCGGCGGCGGCGGGGCGATGGCGGTGACCGCATCCTTCTTCGGATACAGCGGCAAGGAAATCGCCCGCGAATGCAGATGCAGCGGCGGCGCCCCGGCGGCGCGACCGCCGCCATAGACCGGGTCGCCCAGAACCGGACAGCCGATGGCGGCGCAATGCACCCGGATCTGGTGCGTGCGGCCGGTCTTCGGGCGCAGTTCCAGCCAGGTGACGCCATCCGCGCGGCCCATGATGCGGTAATCGGTGATCGCCGGCTTGCCGCCCGTGGCGTCGACGACCATCCGCCAACCCTCGGCGCGGGTCGACACCTTGTCCAGGGCCAGCTCGATGCGCCCTGAATCGGTGGGCGGGGCGCCCTCGACGATGGCCCAGTAGACCTTCTCCACCCGGTTTTCCGAAAACAGCCGGGCCAGCCGCCGCAGCGCCTTGGGATGCCGGCCCAGCACCAGGCAGCCGCTGGTGTCGCGGTCCAGCCGATGCGCCAGCGCCGGCGGCCGCGGCAGGCCGAACCGCAGCGCGTCGAAATGCCGTTCCAGATTGTCGCCGCCGCCCGGCCCGGCATGAACCGGAATACCCGCCGGCTTGTCGAGGATCAGGATCAGCCCGTCGCGATAAAGCACGCGGTCGGCAAGGGAGCCAGGGTTCATTATCTTTATCTGTTGCCGATATGGTGCCGGGGAAGGACAGCCCCCATATAGCTGAAGCCGGGCCGTTGGTGCAAATCAGGGCGTCACCGGATTTCCGCGTTATAGTGTGCAAATGCCGGACTCCAGCAAACAACCGGATATCGGATCCACCCTCGGCCTCGATGCGGCGACAGGCCGCCGGAGGCCGCGCGGGCGCTGGATTGCCGGCGGCGTGGTTCTGGTGCTCGCCGGGGCCGCGATCTGGGGTCTGATCGGCGGGACCGCGCAGAAACAGCCGCGCTACATCACCGCGCCGGCCGAGCGCGGCACGCTGACGGTGACCGTCACCGCCACCGGCACGCTGCAACCCACCAACGAGGTGGAAATCTCCAGCGAGATGTCGGGCACCGTCCGCCAGGTGCTGGTCGACGACAACGACCCGGTCAAGGCCGGCCAGATTCTGGCGGAACTGGATACCGGCCGTCTGGAAGGGCAGGTCGTGCGGGCGCGCGCGACACTTGCCATGGCCACGGCGCGCGTCAAGGAGGCCGCGGCCGCGCTGCTGGAAGCGCGGAGCAAATACGACCGCTACGTTACGCTGGCCAGCCGCAAGGTG
>JAHELM010000212.1 GCA_024644185.1 Rhodospirillales bacterium
CAGCGCTATGCGCTCTATCTGATGGTCTTTTGGTTTTGGCTGGCGTGCATTTCAAAAAAGACCATCAGAAATACCGTCAACCTATCCGGCTACGGACATTAAAAGCTGCTCAGCGCTTTACTAATTCTTTTTATAATTCAATAAGTTATGATATCCGACGGTGGGACTAACGATCCTTGTTCGATCATCCCAAGATCTGCATAACTTATTGATTTATATAGAGGATTTTTCAGAGATCGTCGCCCCCTCACTCCCACTCGATGGTTCCGGGCGGCTTCGACGTCACGTCGTAGACGACCCGGTTGATGCCGCGCACCTCGTTGATGATGCGGGTTCCGGTTCGGGCCAGGAATTCGTGGTCGAAGGGATAGGATTCCGCGGTCATGCCATCGGTCGAGGTGACCGCGCGCAATGCGCAGACATGGTCATAGGTTCGCGCATCGCCCATGACGCCGACGGTGCGCACCGGCAGCAGCACGGCGAAGGCTTGCCAGATCGCATCGTACAGGCCGGCATTCTGGATTTCCTCGCGGAAGATGGCGTCGGCGCGGCGCAGGATCGCCAGCTTTTCGCGGGTGATGGCACCGGGAATGCGAATGGCCAGACCCGGCCCCGGAAACGGATGCCGGCCGACCAGCGTTTCCGCCAATCCCAACTCGCGGCCCAGGGCCCGCACCTCGTCCTTGAACAGTTCGCGCAACGGTTCGACCAGCTTCAGGTTCATCCGTTCCGGCAGGCCGCCGACATTATGGTGCGACTTGATGGTAACGCTGGGGCCGCCGATCGCCGAGACCGACTCGATGACGTCCGGGTACAGCGTGCCCTGGGCAAGGAACTTTGCCCCGCCGACCTTCTTCGCCTCTTCCTCGAACACGTCGATGAACAGCCCGCCGATGATCTTGCGTTTCTTCTCGGGGTCGTCCACGCCCTCCAGCCGGCCGATGAACAGATCGGCCGCGTCGCGATGCACCAGCGGAATGTTGTAGTGATCGCGAAACAGGCTCACCACCTGCTCCGCCTCGTTGGCACGCATCAGCCCGTGATCGACCAGAATACAGTTCAGCCGATCGCCGATGGCCTCATGGATCAGCACCGCCACGACCGAGGAATCGACCCCGCCCGACAGGCCGCAGATGACCCTGCCTTCCGGTCCGACCTGGGCGCGGATGCGCGCGATCGCCTGATCCTTGAAGGCGGCCATCGTCCAGTCGCCGGCACAGCCGCAGACATTCCGCGCGAAATTCGCCAGCAGCCGCGCCCCGTGCGGCGTGTGCACCACTTCGGGATGGAACTGCACGCCGTAGAGCCGCCTTTCGTCGTCGGCGATGGCGGCGAAGGGCGCGCCGTCGCTGGTGCCGACTACACGGAATCCCTGGGGAATCCGGTTGACCCGGTCGCCATGACTCATCCACACCTGTTCGCGGTCGCCCGGGGCCCAGACCCCCTCGAACAGGGCGCAGGAGTCCTTGATGTCGACGAAGGCACGGCCGAATTCCCGGTGGTCGGAGCCGGCAACCTCGCCGCCGAGCTGCGCACACATGGTCTGCTGGCCATAGCAGATGCCCAGCACCGGCAGGCCCAGATCGAAAACACCGTCCGGCGCGCGCGGCGATTCCGCCTCGGTGACGCTGGCCGGGCCGCCGCCCAGGATGATTCCCTTCGGTCCAAAGGCCTCGATTTTCGCCCGGTCGAGCTTATTGTAGGGCTGGATTTCCGAATAGACCCCCGCCTCGCGCACCCGCCGGGCGATGAGCTGTGTCACCTGGCTTCCGAAATCGACGATGAGGATGCGGTCTGTCATGGGCGGCTATCCCGGCGCTGGCGGAGACGAGGCTATCCTTTACCGGTCTTCGCCCGCTGCGACAAGGTATTGTCTGGCGCCCTACTTCGCCGTCATCCGTTCCTTCAGGATGCCGGTGTCCTCGATGATCTCGCCGACCAGGTGTTCGCGACGGTAAGCCATGATATGGACGCCGTGAACGCCCGGGATCTCGCGGATCTGGCGGATCAGGTCGATGCACAGTTTCTTGCCTTCCTCGCCCGGTTTTTCCGCCTTTTCCAGCCGCTCGACGATGCTGTCGGGGATATGGATGCCGGGCACGTTGGAGCGCATCCAGCGGGCCGATTTGGCCGAGGCCAGCGGTCCGACGCCGGCCAGGATGAAGACCTTTTCGTGCAGCCCCATGTCGCACACGCGCTGCATGAAGCGGCGGAACACCTCGACGTCGAAGATGTAGTTCGTCTGGATGAAGTCGGCGCCGGCGCGAACCTTCTTTTCCAGCCGGTCGGCCCGCCATTCGATGGGCGGGATGCACGGGTTTTCAGCCGCCCCCAGGAAGATCGGCGGCGCCATGGTCAGCTTGCGGCCCGACAGGAAGGCGCCCTCGTCGCGCATGGTCTTCAGCGTCCGCAACAGCGACAGCGAGTCGAAATCGAATACCGGCCTGGCGCCCGGCTGGTCGCCGACGCCGACACCGTCGCCGGTCAGGCACAGGATATTGCCGACACCCATCGCCGCCGCGCCCAGAACGTCGCCCTGGATGGCGATGCGGTTGCGGTCGCGGCAGGAGATCTGCAAGACCGTGCCCAGCCCGGCGCGATTCAGGATCGAACAGATTCCCATCGACGAAATATGGCAGTTTGCGCCGGACGCATCCGTGGCGTTGATCGCGTCCGTCACCTCGGCCAGCGGTTCGGCGGCCTTCAGCACGTCGCGCGGATCGGCGGAATCGGGCGGATTGAGCTCGGCGGTGACGGCGAACTGGCCCTTGCGCAACGTGCGCTCCAGGAAAGATGCGGATTTGTGGCCGGGCAACGCCAGCAGGGGGCCGTTGAGAATCGGATCGAAGGGTTCGCGTTCGTGGAAGGATGCCATGATTCCTACCCCTTCTTCTTGGCGTTGCCGCCGCCGTTGTTCTTGCCGGCGGCGCTTTCACCCTTGGTGAAGACAGCGGTGCGTTCGCTTACCGAATGTTCCGCCAGGGCGGCATTCGGCTCGGCGGCAATCGGCGCCGCCGCCGGCTCGATCTGCCTGGCGCGGCGGAAGGCGCGGGCCAGCATGTGGCGCGAGGGATCGGGGGTCTCGCGCATCTGCCGCAGCGACGCGGCCTTCTCGCGAGCAACACGCAGCCAGCTCGACGAGCCTTCAAGCTCGCGATTGACCGGCGGCTGCACGACCCGGATCCGCTCCAGCCCCTCGGGCATGCGCGATGCGCCGTCCCAGGCCTCGACCCAGACACAGCGCATTTCGGGTTTCACCTCGCAGAACCCGCCCGGCCGGACACCGCCACAGGGGCCGTTGCGCAGCGTCTTCGGACAGTTCATCGGGCAGGACATGCCGGTCGACGACAGCACGCACTGGCCGCACATCTTGCAGTCGAACAGCAGGCCCTTGAAATTCCGTTCAAGAAAGGCGAACGGGCGTTCCAGGCGGCCGTAGCCGACAAGGCGCAGCACCGGATCGAGAAAGACGATAATTCCCTCGAACATGCGGTAGATGCGCAGGAAGCCGGACGACCGGCGGACGGCGAAACGACGGACGGCATACATGGCGAGAGCCCTTGTCCTGGCGCGCCGCCCCGGCGGCGCTTTTCCTGGACGAGAGCCTATCCGCGCAGGCACCGGCGCATAACAAGCCGAGCGACGCCCTGTCGCGAATTCGCGACCCGTGCGATAAATGAGCCTTGATTTGCGCCGCCAACGATGATCAAGTCCGCGGCGTCGGGGGAAACGCATGAACCAGAACTCGCACACCCCGGCGCCGGGTCGCTTCGGCAAGGCGGCGGGGGTGGGTAAACTGATGCTTGGTGCCGTCGGAATCGTTTTCGGCGACATCGGCACAAGTCCGCTTTACGCCATGCGCGAAGCCTTCGCGGGACCGCATCCCCTGCCGTCCGGACAACCCTATGTGTTCGGTGTGCTGTCGCTGGTGTTCTGGGCCGTCGTGCTCGTGGTCAGCCTGAAATACGTCGCCCTGATGATGCGCGCCGACAACCGCGGTGAAGGCGGCAGCCTGGTCCTGCATGCCCTCGTCGACCGGAACGCCGCCGGACGGCCGTCGCTGGCCTGGGTGAGCGGCGTTCTCGGCATCGCCGCGGCGGCCCTGTTCTATGGCGACAGCATGATCACGCCGGCGATCTCGGTCCTCAGCGCGGTCGAGGGCTTGCGGGTCGCGGCGCCAGAGTCGGCTGGCGCCGTCGTGCCGGTCGCCGTGGTCATCCTGGCAATCCTGTTCGGTATACAGCGCGGCGGTTCCGGTGTCATCGGATCGCTGTTCGGCCCGGTAATGATAATCTGGTTCGTCGTCCTCGGCACGCTTGGAGTCATACAGATTCAACGCGCGCCCGAGGTATTGTGGGCGATCAGCCCGCACTATGCGGCGGCGATGTTCGTGCACGACGGATGGCGCGCATTCCTGGCGCTCGGTTCGGTGGTGCTGGCGGTGACGGGGGCCGAAGCCCTGTATGCCGACATGGGCCATTTCGGACGAATGCCGATCCGGCTTGCCTGGTACGGCCTGGCGCTTCCCGCGCTGCTGCTGAATTATTTCGGCCAGGGTGCGCTGCTCCTGTCGACGCCCGCGGCGGCGCCGGATGTCTTCTTCCACATGGCGCCAGCCTGGGCCGCGCTGCCGCTCGTCGGGTTGGCCACCCTGGCCACGGTAATCGCATCCCAGGCGGTCATCTCGGGCGCATTCTCGGTGACGCGCCAGGCGATCCAGCTGGGCTATCTGCCGGGCATGCGCAGCCTGCACACCTCGGCGCAGACGATCGGCCAGATCTACATTCCAGCCCTGAACTGGGCACTCATGGCGGCCACCTTTGTCCTGGTGGCGGGATTCGGCAGTTCCAGCCGGCTGGCCGCGGCCTATGGTTTCGCGGTTACCGGAACGATGCTGATCGACACGATCCTGCTGGCCCTGGTGATGACGCTGCTGTGGCGATGGCGCCGCCGGTTCGTATTGCCGCTCGTCGGCCTGCTGCTTGCGGTCGATCTCGGGTTTTTCGCCGCCAATGCCATAAAGATACCGTATGGCGGCTGGTTCCCGCTGATCGTCGGCCTGGCGCTGTTCCTGGCCATGTCGACCTGGAAGCGGGGCCGGGCGATCCTTGCCCGGCAGCGGGAGCTTGACACGCTTGGGGTCGACGACCTGATGCTGTCGCTGTCGGAACGCATCGTTCAGGTGCCGGGCATCGCCGTCTTCGTTACGCGCCGGCCGACCGGCGTGCCGCCGGCGCTGCTGCACAACATCAAGCACAACAAGGTGCTGCATGAGCGCAACGTCCTGCTGAACGTGGTCATGGCGGAGGTTCCGCACGTCGCCGAATCGGC
>JAHELM010000213.1 GCA_024644185.1 Rhodospirillales bacterium
CGCGTCGATCGTGCGCGCCGCTTCGGCCCGCGCCTCATCGACCAGGCCGGCCGACAGGAAGGTTCGTCCGCAGCACAGCGGCCGCCCGCCCCCTGGCGCCCGCGCCACATGCACGCGATAGCCGGCGGCGGCCAGAACCCGCATCGCCGCCCGGGCGTTTTCCGGCTCGAACCAGGTGTTGAAACTGTCGACGAACAGGACGACCTCGCGCGCGTCCGCCGGCCCCATCGGCGCGGTGTCGTGGCGGAAGGCGTCGCGCCGCCATTCCGGCAGTTGCCGGCGGGCGCTGAATCCGGCCAGCGCCTCGCCCAGCCGTGCCAGCAGCGGCACCGTGTTGCGCAGGTTCAGCAGCGGCGCCAGTCGCGCCGCCCAGGGCGCGTAGCGCGGCATGTACGCGACCAGCCGGTCACGCAGCGACAGCCCGTGGCGCGTACGCCAGCGGGCCAGGAATTCGATCTTCATCCGCGCCATGTCGACCCCGGTCGGGCATTCGCGGCGGCAGCCCTTGCAGGACACGCACAGGTCCATCGCCGCCTTCATGTCCGGCGCGGTCAGCGCATCGGGGCCAAGCTGCCCGGTGATCGCCAGGCGCAGCGCATTGGCGCGGCCGCGCGTCACATGCCGTTCGTCGCCGGTGGCGCGGTAGGACGGGCACATGACGCCGGGGTTCGCCTTGCGGCAGGTGCCGTTGTTGTTGCACATCTCGACCGCGGCCGGGAATCCGCCCCATTCCGACCAGTCGAGCGCGGTTTCCACCGGCTCGGCGGCATAGCCCGGCGGGTAGCGGAACAACGAGCGGTCATCCATCTTGGTCGGCCGGACGATCTTGCCCGGATTGAACAGGCCTTGCGGATCGAAGCTGTCCTTCACCGCCTCGAAGGCGCGGGCGATGCGCGACCCGTACATGGTTTCCAGGAATTCCGAGCGGACCAGCCCGTCGCCATGCTCGCCGGAGAACGAGCCCTTGTATTCGCGCACCATGGCGAAGGCTTCCCCGGCGATCTCGCGCATCCTGGCGACGTCCGTGCCGTCCTTCATGTTCAGCACCGGGCGTACGTGCAACGTGCCGACCGAGGCATGGGCGTACCAGGTTCCGCTGGTACCGTGCCGGGCGAAGACTTCGTTCAGCCGTTCGGTATAGTCGGCCAGGTGTTCCAGCGGCACCGCGCAATCCTCGATGAAGGAGACCGGTTTCCCCTCGCCCTTCATCGACATCATGATGTTCAGCCCGGCCTTGCGCACATCCCAGACCTGGCGCTGGAAGGCCGGATCGGTGGCCTCGACCACCGCATCGGGGAAGCCCAGATCGCCCATCAGCTCGACCAGTCGCGCCAGGTCGCGGCGTTGCGTCTCGCCGTCGTCACCGGCAAACTCGACCAGCAGAAGGGAGTCCGGCGCGCCGCGTACGAACCGGTCGACGGTGGGGCGGAACATGGCGATGTCGCGGGCCAGTTCGATCATCGTGCGGTCGACCAGTTCCACCGCCGACGGGCCCAGTTCGACGATATGCCGGGTCGCGGCCATGGCGTCGCGGAAGGTCGGGAAATGGCAGATGCCGAGAACCCGATGCGCCGGGATCGGCTGCAGATCCAGTTCGATCTCGCGGAAGAAGGCGAGCGTGCCCTCGGAGCCGACCAGCAGGCTGGACATGTTGTGTCCCCGCGGGGCGATCGTCTCGATATTGTAGCCGCCGACCTTGCGCAGCAGCTTCGGGATGCGGGCGTCGATCTCTGCCGCCTCGGCGATGCCCAGCATCCGCATCCGCTGCACCAGATCGACATAGCGCGCCGGCGCGTCGAGGCCTTCCAGATTGCCCGGCACGGCGCCGAAGCGGGCCTCGGTACCGTCGGCCAGGATGGCGTCGATGGCATGCACATTGTGCACCATGTTGCCGTAGCGGATCGAGCGCGAGCCGCAGGAATTGTTGCCGGCCATGCCGCCGATCGTCGCCCGGTTGGCCGGCGAAACATCGACCGGGAAGAACAGCCCGTGCGGGCGAAGCTGGGCGTTGAGCTGGTCCAGCACGATCCCCGGCTGCACCCGGACGCGGCGACCCGGCGCGTCCAGCGACGTCGCCGAGCGCAGATATTTGCTGGTGTCGATCACCAGCGCGGCGCCGACCGTCTGGCCGCATTGCGAGGTGCCGGCCCCGCGCGGCAGGACGGGCACGCCGGCGTCGCGGGCGATCTGGATGGCGATGCGGATGTCGTCGGCATCGCGCGGCACGACGACGCCCACCGGCATGATCTGGTAGATCGAGGCATCGGTGCTGTAGCGGCCGCGGCTGAAGGCGCCGAACAGCACGTCGCCCCGCGTTTCGCGGCGCAACCGGCGGGCCAGCGGGCTTTCGCTCTCGTCGGCGACGTGCGTGGCGGTGATCATGCTGCCGGGTACTCCTTCGCGGCGGAGCGGTCAAGCACCCGCAATACAATTGTATACAACATGCAGGAATGGCGCGAACAAAAAAACAAAAAAGAATTATAATGGCGGGGTATCAATATGATAGGTAATTTCAGGCGGCCGCTTGCCATCCTGTGCCTTGTATGCAAGAGTATTGCATTAAAGATATTGCATTCAGGATCAGGAGGGTTTGCATGTCGTTCCGCGGCGGCCGCCATTTTCTGCAGATTCCGGGGCCGACCAACGTTCCCGACCGCGTGCTGCGGGCGATGGATATGCCGACCATGGATCATCGCGGCCCTGATTTCGCGGTGCTCGGCCGGCAGGTGCTCGACGGAATGAAGCGCGTCTTCCGCACCGAGGGCGCGGTGGTGATCTATCCCGGTTCCGGGACCGGCGCGTGGGAGGCGGCGCTGGTCAATACGCTGTCGCCCGGCGACCGTGTGCTGATGTGCGAGACAGGCCAGTTCTCGACCCTGTGGACGCAACTCGCCAAACGCCTGGGGCTGGAGGTCGATCTTATCGCCGGCGACTGGCGCAGCGGCGCCGACGCAGACGCCATCGGCGCCCGGTTGGCCGCCGACAAGGGCCATGCGATCAAGGCGGTCTGCGTCGTCCATAACGAGACCTCGACCGGCGTTACCAGCCGGATCGCACCGGTGCGCAAGGCGATGGATGCGGCAGGACATCCGGCCCTGCTGATGGTCGACACCATCTCGTCGCTGGCTTCGATCGACTACCGGCATGACGAATGGGGTGTCGACGTTACCATCGCCGGTTCGCAGAAGGGACTGATGCTGCCGCCCGGCCTCGGCTTCAACGCGATCGGCGCCAGGGCGCTGAAGGCCGCGGAATCGTCGCGCATGCCGAAATCCTATTGGGCCTGGTCCGAGATGCTGGGGCCGAACGAAAAGGGATATTTCCCCTATACGCCGGCGACCAATATTCTGTACGGGCTGCGCGAGGCCCTGGTCATGCTGCTGGACGAGGAAGGGCTGGATAACGCCCTCGCCCGCCACGACCGGCTGGCCGAGGCGACCCGGCGCGCGGTGCGCGGCTGGGGCCTGGAAATCCTGTGCCGGAACGAGGCGGAATATTCCGCCTCGCTGACCGCGGTGACGATGCCGGCGGGCCACGACGCCGACGCGCTGCGCAAGGTCATCCTGGAAAAATTCGACATGTCGCTGGGCGCCGGGCTTGGCCGGCTGGCGGGAAAGGTGTTCCGCATCGGCCATCTGGGCCATTTCAACGAGCTGATGCTGATGGGAACGCTGGCCGGGGTGGAGATGGGCCTGGCCGCGGCCGGCGTGCCGCACAAACCGGCCGGCGTGCAGGCGGCGATGGCATACCTGTCGGGCCGAAGGAACGACTGACGGTCGCCAGACAGTCCAGCCGGGCTGTCCAACAATACAAGGAAGAGCGAGAAAACGCTGAAAATACAACAAGGAGGTTACACCATGAGGATCGTGAAACTGATTGCGGGGCTGGCCCTGGTTGCCGGTCTCGCCGCACCGGCACTGGCCGCGGAGATCGAGATCAAGTTCGGCCATGTCGGCGAGCCGGGTTCGCTGTTCGACCTTTCGACCGCCGAATTCGCCCGCCGCGCCAATGAACGTCTGGCCGGCAAGGCCAAGGTGGTGGTCTACGGGTCGAGCCAGCTTGGCGCCGACAAGGAAATGATGCAGATGCTGAAGCTCGGCACGCTGGACATGACCCTGCCGTCGACCATCATGTCCTCGACCGTCGACCAGTTCGGCCTGTTCGAGATGCCGTATCTGGTGAAAAGCCGCGAACACATGCGCAAGATCGAGAGCGAGATCTTCTGGTCCAAGCTGGAGCCGCTGGTCGAGGAGAAGGGCTACAAGGTCATCGCCCTGTGGGAGAACGGCTTCCGCCATATCACCAACAATGTGCGGCCGATCGTTACCCCCGACGACCTGAAGGGCATCAAGCTGCGCACGCCCAAGGGCACCTGGCGCGTCAAGATGTTCCAGGCCTACGGCGCCAATCCGACGCCGATGGCCTTTTCGGAAGTGTTCGTCGCCCTGCAGACCGGCGTCATGGACGGCCAGGAAAATCCCTTCGTCCAGATCTACAGCGCCAAGTTCCAGGAAGTGCAGAAATACCTGTCGCTGACCGGGCATGTCTATTCGCCGGCCTATGTGGCGGTGGGCAAGAAGAAGTGGGAAAGCCTGCCGGCCGACGTGCGCAACGTGCTGGAGCAGACGGCGCGCGAAACCCAGGCCTTCGTCTACCAGAAATCGGCCGAATTCGACGCCGATCTGCTGGGCAAGTTGAAGGCCGCGGGGATGCAGGTGAACGAGGCGGACAAGGACGCCTTCATCGCCGCCAGCAAGCCGATCTACGAGGAATTCTCGGCCGAGGTGCCGGGGGCCAGGGAAATGATCGACCGCGCGCTGGAACTCGGCGCCGGCGGCTGAAAACAGGACTTGCGGCT
Organism: Rhodospirillales bacterium; assembly: GCA_024644185.1. Lineage (GTDB taxonomy): Bacteria > Pseudomonadota > Alphaproteobacteria > UBA8366 > JADFVY01 > JAHELM01. The sequence continues at coordinate 4,859 of JAHELM010000213.1, forward strand.
TCGGCCTCGCCAGGTTCCGGCGGGGCCGGGCGCCGCACACAGGGGGCCGTTCATGTCGTCTTCCACCGCCACCGCGTTGCGGCGCGGATTCGAGCGTTTGCTCGAAGCCATGGTGATTTTCCTGACGGTGGCGATGGCCACCGTCGTGCTGACCGCCGTCGTCTACCGCAAGGCCGGCGCATCCCTGTCCTGGTATGACGAGGTGGCGTCGGTCATTCTGGCCTGGCTCACCTATTACGGGGCCGCGCTGGCGGCGCTGAAGCGGGCGCATATCGGGTTTCCCGGCCTGGTCGAGGCGCTGTCGCCGCGCTGGCGGGTGCCTTTGCTGATCGCCTCCGAGTCCGTCGTCATCGCGTTTTTCCTGCTGTTGGCCTGGTTCGGCTGGCGGGTTCTCGAAATCCTCGAGGGCGACAGCCTGGTCAGCCTGACCTGGGTACCCACCGCCCTGGTCCAGTCGGTGATCCCGATCGGC